>RPPD01000034.1 GCA_003818675.1 Spirochaetaceae bacterium | reverse complement strand
GCATCAAGCGCGGATTCCACAGCTTCAGGCTGTGACATGTCAACGCCAGCGCGTTTTAGAGAATCAAGAGGATACATGGAGCCGCCAGTTTTCAGAAAATCAATATAGCTGTCACGTTCTTTCTCACCACCAGATAGTACCTTGCGGGAAAGGGCTATTGCTGCAGAGAGTCCTGTGGCGTATTGGTAGACATAGAAGGGCCTGTAGAAATGAGGAATGCGCAGGCATTCAAGACTGCTTTCTTCGGGGAGAAACACCTCGCCGCCAAAATATGCCTCCTGCAGCTCACGGTATTCCTGGCGCATCGAGGAAAGTGTAAGGGGTTTGCCTGTTTCGGCCATGGTATGAACCCTGTATTCGAACTCGGCAAACATTGTCTGGCGGTAAATCGTGCCAACAATATTGTCAATCTCGCGGTTGACGAGATAGGCAAGAAACGATTTGTCGCTTGATGACTGAAGCAGGTAATGTGTGAGAAGCTCTTCATTGAAAGTCGAGGCAACCTCTGCTTCAAAGATCTGGCAGCGGTAGTGCTGGAATGGATTGGCAGCGGTGCTTTGATGCGAATGCATGGAATGGCCTGCCTCATGCGCCACAGTATAGACATTGCGGAAGTCGTCCGCCTTGTAGTTGAGAAGAATATAGGGATCTCCGAAATAGGACCCTGCAGAGAATGCCCCTGATGATTTTCCCCTGTTCTCGTACTTGTCCACCCAGCCGGAGACAAGTCCTTTTGAAAGTGTTTGCGTGTATTGCTCTCCAAGTGGGGCCAATGCATCAATTACAAGTATAACAGCTTGATCATACGACGTTAACCTCCCCACATCCTTGACAAGCTGGACGGCATTGTCCCAGTGAGACAGTGTTCGCAAACCAAGCACCTTTTTGCGGAGCCTGTAATATCTGTGAAGTGGAGCAAGACGCTTTCTTACAGCCAGAATCAAATTGTCATATACTGATTCATCAATCTTGTTGTGATACAGATGAGCCTGACGGACACTTTTATATCCTCGTGCCTTGCACTCAGCCACACTTGTATGGATATTTGCAGACAGCAAAGTCGCGATTGTGTTCTTGTGACCGTCAAAGACGCTGTAATATTGACGATAAGCCTTCTCGCGGACTTTTGCGTTTTTATGCAATAACAGGGACTGAAAACCTGCATGCGATAGTTTGCGTTTTCCCTCTGGCGTGTCGACAAAACCAAAATCCATGTCTGCGTCGGTAAGAGCGTCAAAGGCTTTGGAGAATGCAGAAAGCGGCTCCATATGCAGGGCAATGATGCGCTCTTCTTTTTCAGATAGTATGTACGGTTTTGAATGAAGGAGTTTTTCCAGAATAATGCGATAGGGAGAGCATGACGGGTCATCAAACCATGACTTCATTGTGTTTTCCTGAATGCCCATCAATTCCGGCAGGAAAAAGCTCGCCGTGGTTTGCTTGAGTGTTGTTGCGTGATAGAACTTTGCCCTGCGCGTCTGGCTCCCTGGATCAGCCTCATTTTCACTTGACCTGAGGCTTTGATACACGCCAAGCCGCTCCTCCAGTTTATCCATTTCAATCAGGAACTTGAGGCATTCAATCAAATGCGCGAGATCCTTTGAGAAGACTCCCTTGAATCGTGGAAACTCCACTGCAGCTTTTGCATATAGGGCAAGATCACGCTCCCAATCCGCATCGTTTTTATAAAGCCTTGAAAGATCCCATTTGTCTCTGGTTGGAATATCAGACCTTGCGGGAATTTCTGCCAGGACAACTTTTGGTTTGGATAAAGCTTTAGATTTTTTAGGAGGATTTTTCTGGATCTTTTTTATCGCAGATACCGCCTTTTTAACAGCAGTCTTTTTACCTTTATTCACGTGAATCCTCTCTTTCATACATAAATATCAAACCAGTCGATGGCATTGCGAATCATTTCATCAGTGGCTTCGTGTCCGATATTATAATATTCAATAAAGCGCACATTTTCTTTCTTTGTATAGAGGGGGCTGAGCTTTTTTCGAAAATCCCTGATTTCCTCTATAGGAATGATCTCGTCATCCACACCATTCTGGACCAACAGGGGAAAATCTGCAAGGTTTTCCAGATGCCGAAGAGGTTCCGCGTCTCCAACAGACAGAAGACGTTTTTCCGGAAAGAGGGGGACCAGCCTGAGTTCCTCCATAATCTTCTGGCGGAGATTGTGCTCCCATGAAGCAGTGGCTATCAGGGCGGCGGCGGCTTTCACTTCTTTAATACGGTGGTTTGCCAGGTAGTGGAAGATGGTCATTCCTCCCATGGAGGAGCCCATGAGTGCGGTTCTATTGAAGTCAGCAACAGGATGTTCTTTATAGGAAAAAACAAGATTGTTAATGGCTCCTGATGTTTCCAGGATAATGTCGAATATTCTGGCCTGTCTTTCCAAAAGTGGCAGACTGGAAAACTCCTGTGTTAAAAGCTCGCCGTGGAGTGGTGCATCAAACATCACAGTAAAATAGCCCGATTTAGCCAGATAATACCCCTGAATGAGCTGTTTTTCCTTATAAGTCCCAAATCCATGCAGATAAATTGCCATTGGGAGCCTTTCTGGGACATCTGCAGGCTCAATTTCGATGACTGGAATTCCACAACGGGCTGTATTTTCTAGTAAATACTTCATTTCCTTCATTATTATAACAGAAAAACTGTATTAAAGGACCAATTTTTTTACTGGAGTGGAAAGCAGGGCAAAAAAGTGGTATACTTAAAAAAGGAGGTTAAAGCTATGCATAAAGCTGATGAAAACTCAGAAGACCCATTGGGTTGCTACCTGAATATTTTATGTAGTGGTCATCCTGGCAGCAACCCGGCTAGTCAAAAAGTCAATAAAATTTGCCTGAAAAACCCCATGCACAGGGGGGAAGAACCTATTATTCTGCTTTGAAGTTGCTGATGCGGGTTCTTCTTCTGTACAGAAAGGAGGACGCACATGGTCAACTTCATCTCATTGCTTTTTCAATCAGAGCTTTTTGTGCTTGTTGGTATTCCAATTTTAATTTTTCTGGCCAAGGTCGTGGATGTGGGACTGGCTACACTCGGGCTGATATTTACCTCGAGGGGATATAAAAAGCTCTCTTCCCTGGTCAGCCTGATGGAAATAACCATTTACCTGTTTGCTATTTCTGCCATTCTTGAACACCTTACAGAGGTCTGGTATTTTGGCGCGTACGCGGGTGGGTATGCTGTCGGAACCTATGTCGGGATGTGGATCGAGGAAAAACTCTCCATCGGTTTTGTCAGTGTCAGGGTGGTTACTCGCAAGATGCCGGGCAGACTCTTCGAGCTGCTCAAACAGGACGGATACAAGGGTACGGCCTACAGGGCACATTCCGGGAAAAGACAGGTCAATGTCGTTCACACTGTGATAAGAAGAAAGGATGCTCCCGTCATCCTCGCGCGGGTGCGCAAGTTCGATCATACGGCTTTTTATTCACTCGAGGATATTCGGGATGTCAGTTCCAGGAAAATGAGGACCCGTCTTGCAGGATGAGTGTTCGGGTGCGGCCTGGAAGTCTGTTGATTTTGCATAAAAAGTGATGGACAACAGGCCGCTTCTCATTTTACAATAGCCTTGCACTAAACTTTAGCAGGGGTTGTAATGAGAAACATCCTTGGAGAACAGATACAGGTTGCCAAACAGGTGGAGCGGGGCGAGCACCGTGCCGAGGCTGTGATCAGCATTGTCAGGCTACTCGCCGCGGCAGGGCTTCTTTCAGCGGCCGTGTGGACGTTTATAAAAGGCGGTCAGGGCTTTGGCCTTGACATGATAATTAGAACTTCAGGCTTTGTCGCTTCTGTTTTATTGCTTGTCGCAAGCCTCGTGGGCAGAAGCCGCATGTATAAAAAGACCGGGACAGCCGGGGCAATCATACGCAGGTATGTGTCCATTACTTTTGACGCGGCATTTATTGGATATGGTCTTTACCTGGGGATTTCGGCATACCTGTCGGATCCAATGCTCGTACCCGTATTCATGTTTGTCTTTGCGGCATGTGCAGTTGTCTATTTTTTCATGAATGCAGCAAGAGCGAGTCTCTATGCCAGCATATATGCCAGCGCACTCTTCATCGTCATGTTTATAGTACTTACTTTCCTTTTTCCATTGCTCAAAACAGTCTATCAGAGATTTCTGACGCTTGCTGACATTCCTGTAATGCTCTCCACAGGACTCTTTGTCGCGAGTGTGGCACTCTCGGTGATACTATCGGATCTTGGGCGCAGGAATGTCGCGCGCGCCTTAGCCACAGAAAGGCTTGGGCGGATAGTCGGAGACAGCTTTACGGGCGAGATGCTCAAGAATCCAAAGATGCTTCCGGGTTCACAAACCGCGGGAAAAGCGGCGGTTGTATCCATACAGATTGTCAACTTCCAGATGCTCTCTGATACCATGCCTTCTGCATCCCTTGCAAAAATGCTGGAGCAGATTGGAAGCATCGTTCGAGACAGGGTATTTGCCAGGCATGGCATCATAGCTTCAACTGCTCCCAATGCCATTTCCGCTGTTTTTGGCAATGAATTCAGGGCTGGGGGCAGCACCACTGGTGCTGTGCGGGCCGCAGCCGAGATTCTGTCTGAAACAAACAAACTATTCATCAACAGGACAAAGGCCGGGAAGTTCATAGCCCAGATCGGGATCGGCCTGCACTGCGGTGAGGTGATGGTCTCGGGTGTTGGCAGGGATGAGTGGAGAGACTGTGTGGTGCTGGGTACCACGGCACAGCTTGCGGACCTGATCGTAAAGCTCTCAAAGACAATCCGCGCGCCCTTGATCATATCCGAGGCGGTTTACAGGGAACAAAAGAGCGGGCTCGTGTTCAGGCGACTGGGCCGCGCGACCATCAAGGGTTTTGAGAAAACACTTGCCGTTTATGCCTATTATCCAGGGTCGATGGGACTGGAACCTGTCGTTGAGAGGAAATAATGGAATGAAGACAGGCATAATCGGATTTGGCAACATGGGAAAAGCCCTTGCGCACGGACTCGCTTCAGCCGGGATCAAGCCCAAAATCTGCGAGGTTGTGACCGAAAAGGCTCTTGAAGCCACACTGCAGGGATTTACAATCTGCAGTGTTGATGAAATCGCCTCATTGTCGGATATACTTGTAATTGCGGTAAAACCGCAGGAGCTTCCGAAGCTCCTGGATTCGCTGGGCAAGCATACTGCAGGCAAGGGAATTGTGAGCATTGCTGCCGGGAAAAAGATTTCGCTTTTTGAAAAGCGGCTGGGGACCTCAAATGTGGCGCGATTCATGCCCAATCTCGCGGCATCCCTGGCCATGTCAGCCGTTGCGGTCTCATATGGTGAAAAGGCAGAAGAATCTTTCAGGAATGATGCACTCGCAATTGCGCGCGCAGTGGGAACTGCCTTTGAAATACCGGAGAAACTTATGAGCGCGTTCACAGGATTATCAGGGTCAGGCATTGCCTATGTGTTTTCATTTATCAATGCGCTCGCCATGGGAGGTGTTGAGGCGGGTATCAAATATGATGACGCGCTTGCCATTGCCCTGGCCACAACTGAGGGCGCTGTGGCTGTTTTGAGGTCGCAGAAAGTTCATCCCTCGGAAATGGTAAGCAGGGTGGCCTCGCCTGGCGGCACCACAATTGAAGGAATTCACGTTTTGGAAGATGCAGGATTTAATGCTTCGGTCATGAAGGCTGTGATCGCGGCGGCCCGCAAGGCCGAGCTTTTGGAAAACGACTGGAAATGAGAATCTGAAAAATGAAAAAGTTTGTGCTCTGGGTCTTGATAGTTTTCACGGCATGCACGAACATATTTGCACAAAATCCGCATGACTGGCGCGAAATCTCCACGGAACATTTTGTATTCATATACCAGGAAAAGGACAAAGACGCTGCGGCAGAGCTTGCAGAATGCTGTGAGGAAGTCTATGCGGATGTAACGGTCTTTTTTGATTCTTATCCAGGCAATATACGGTGTGTAGTGCGCGGGGATGTTGACTATGCCAACGGTTTTTTTACGCCGCTTCCAGTCCACCTGGAACTTTATGTGCGCTCACCTGTTGGACCATGGCTTGGCGCCAGGAGTTCAAACTGGCTCAGGATGCTTTTGACGCATGAGTTCACACACTTTGTGGACCTTGTCTCTGATCGTGGCCTTTTTTATTTTCTTTCAATCTTCATGGGAGAGTCATTCAAAAGCGCTTCAGCTGCTTTCTGGCCATTCTGGCTGGTTGAGGGCATTGCTGTAAATCTTGAGACTGATTTTTCAACAGGTGGTCGTGGACGGAATCCGTTCTTTGAAATGCAGGCGCGCGCAATGCTTTTTGAAAACAAGCAGTTGAATTTGGGACAGCTGGAATATGACTCGGCATATCCCCCTTTCGGCAGATACTATCTGTTCGGATATTATCTCGTGAACTATCTGCGCAGGCATTATGGAGCTGATATCTACACCCGCGTACGTGAACGTTTTCTTTCATTTCCCCTGGCCGGGCCATGGGCTGCTCTTGCGGCAGAAACGGGAAAACACCAGGATCTGATACTTGATGAAATGTATGATGAGCTCAAAATCCGCTGGAAGAGTGATTTTGAATTACCCAGGGGCAGACTTGTGTCAAAAGACACGGCAGGGGATTATTTTTTGCCTGTTAGTACAGACCATGGACTGATTGGCTATCGCGAGCTACAGTCAAAAGCAGGGGCTTTTGTGCGCTTTGACAGCGAACTTTCCCCAGAGGAGATACTATTTGAAGCCTCGCTTTATGACCAGACTTCGTTTTCCGCAAACAAGGAAGGAAATATTCTTGTCTTTGCATCGCTGGTCCAGGACGGGATTGATGCTGATGCAAGAGTTTATTCGGAACTGTATATTGCAGAAATTGATTACAGCGCAGACATGGACGCGGCGCATGCAAGGGGTGTCAGACTCAGGCGCCTTACAACTGGCACAAGATTATGGCATCCCGCAATTTCCCAGGACGGGAAACAGTTATTTGCCGTTCAGTCAGCAGGATCCTATTCGCGGCTTGTTAAGGTTGATCTGTCCAGCGGCAGCGTGAATCCTGTTTTTGAGATGGACAGGACGGATGTGTTTCATCCTGTTTTCTCGCCTGATGGAAAAAAACTCGCCTTTGAAATCAACATCCGTGGCATGCAGGATATCTGGACATTAAATGTAGAATCAATTCCAAAAGCGGGCTTTAATATCAAATCAGAATCACTTCCGCTGCCTCCGGGATTGCAAATTGCCACTGGCCCGGATGAATACGGGGACCATAATCCCCGCTTTATCGATAATGCATCGCTTTTATTCATTTCTGACAGGGAATCTGACAACGGGTCAGACAACACGGGATCACTCTCAGCATACATGATTTCACTTGAAAACAGGAGAATGGTTTGCGTATTTAAAGATCCTGTGGGTGTCCGGGCAGCCATGATTTTCAGGGATGGACTTCTTTATTCAAGCAATGTCAGCTCAGGGGTGTGCGTGTTGTTTGCAGAACCTGGTTTACTATCTCAGGTAAAAATAGCAGCTGCAGGCATGCAGCAGTACAGGTCTGCAGACAGTGTGCCTTTTATTACAGATTCTAGACCCTTTTTTTATCTGCCAGTATTCCAGTTCTGGATGCCAGACGCTGATTATTTTTTTGGCCCGGATGAAACCTTGAGCATCTGGTTCGGTGCCCAGTTATATGCAGAATCTCTATTGGGATCAAATTCCTGGCAGTTGTCCGCGGGAATTTATCCAAAAGAAATGCAGCCCGTGATATCTTTTTCATCTGGGCTGGATGTTGGTCCATTTGACTTCTACCTTGGGGTTTCGCACGGATTCACATGGGTAGACGGATCGCCAGGGTTCTATGATGAGCGCCTGTCGGAATATTTACTTTTGAGTATTCCCCTGCTGGAACACGGTGAACACAACACATTTGATTATATTGAAGCATATACTGGAATCAGGCACTCATTTATTATGCAGGATGAACAGGTTTTCCGGTTTTTCAACAATATGGAACTCTCAGAAATTGCATATGGCAACAGAATGGATCTATGGGGCGGTGTATGGTGCAACCATTTGCACAACGCAGGCTGGGCGGAGATGTATCCGGTATGGGACTGGAAGATCGGAGTGGAATATTCATATCCATTGCCGGTATTCCCTGGCACTGATGAAGGAATACTGCTCACCGGACAAGGCGTGATAAGCCTGCCGGGTTTTTTTGATTTGTCCGCCATCAGGCTCGGCATTGAATCAAGCTGGGTAACAGATTCTTTTGTAGGGAGCAATTACATTACACCACGCGGAATGTTTGTACATGAAGGTCTTTCAAGAAACGGTCGTATTCTTGGTGCAATTGATTTCTGTTTCACTTTGGCGACATTAGATTTTACACCAGGTGCAGGTCTGCATCTGAATGGTATTGGCATGGGGCTTCATGCAGAGATGCTTGCGGAATGGGACATGGAACCGCCGCGTTTTGAGCCAGACCAGGAAGTGTTTGCGGGACTTGAGTTCACATTCTATTCGGGAATCGGTGTAATAACCATACCGCTGGGAATTGGAATTGCCGCCAGGATTTCACTGGTTGATGCGGCTTCATTTGATATAACGCAGGACTTGCGTCCATACTTTTTCATGAGCTTTGACAGTTTCTTGAGCGCAGAAGGTCCAGGTGCAAAAACGCCTGTAAAAGCACCCCGTCGCATCCAGCCATTATTGCGGCTGGAACATTGATGCATTACAATACATGTAACCGATACGGATTTTAACGGAGGGAAAAATGAGCAATGTCATGATGAAGATCGCAAATTCTTCACTAACCCAATTTATCATAAATATTTTAATCTATTCATTCTATGCGGCAGTTTTAGGGGTCGCCCTTGCTCCGTCTGGTGCAATTGTGGTCTGGGGTGTACAGAATTTTCTGCTAACCCTTGGTTCGGACTGGCTGTATATTGGGCTTAATCTGCTATACTTTGGATTTTGTCTGGGCGCTGCTTTTTTTGTCTATCTGATGTGGGGAAGTATTTTCATGGGCTTCATGATCAGGTTTCTCTCCATAGGAATCAAGCCGGGGACATATCATGCTGTTTCATTTACGTGTTTGCGCTGGATCATTTATTCAGGTATTTTTACAATGGTGGTGAGAACAATTCTTCCCATCACAGTTATGTCTTTTTTCTGCAAATTCTTTTTCAGAATTGTAGGATGCAAAATTGGAAAAAATGTCTATATCAACACACCGAATTTAAATGATTCCAAGTTTCTTGAGTTAGAGGACAATGCAGTGATTGGAGGGCTCGCAGACATCACCTGCCATATTTTTGAGGGCAATAAACTCACATTCGGGCGTATAAAAATTGGGGAGAGTTCGGTAATAGGTGCCAGGGCTTATATTTTTCCTAATGTGACTATAGGAAAGCGCTGTTCAATAGGCGTAAACACCATAATCAGAAAGAATCGAACTATACCTGATGGCAGTATGATAGGGACTCCTGCGGGTATTCCCCTGCGTGCGGTGGCAAAAATCGAGCGGGATAACCCTGTAGATGGACGTGAATCAAATAAATCAGGAAGTGAATGACTATCGGCCAACTACGGAGTTTGGATTTCTTTGTTTAAGAAAAAATGGAAAAATCCAAACTCCATGTATGTTTGCAGCTCAGGAAGCATTTATAAACAGTGCGTGGAGTTCTGATTTTAAAGCGCATGGAGAATCAATAATTTCCTTGGACTTCAGAGGGATAGAAATTATTGATTCTCCGTAGTTGGCTGGAAGTTTCATTTTTATTTATAAATGGTAACTTCCAGCCAACTACAAGCTGCTGGCCCCAAATCACAACGTGGTTTGGGGCAGGGTTTTATAGCAGCCTGTTTAGCCACTTTTTTACATATCAGGGAAGAAACAGCAGAACTTTTTAAAATCGCTTTATTATCCGCCTGAGGGAATAATTTTGAAATATGCCGTTTGGCATGATTTTGGACACTTTACTTTCGGCATAACATCAGGTAAAATACCAGAAATTACGGCCCAGAAAGCATGCCAAAAAAGATTACTGCTTTGAAAGGAAAATAATCCATGAGCGATATCGAACAACTTCTTCCACACAGAAAACCTTTTCTCTATGTAGACAAACTTGAGAAGGCAACAGAGGAGGAAATTATTGGATATAAGACATTTGGCCCGGATGAATATTTTTTCAAGGGACATTTCCCGGAATACCCGGTGGTCCCAGGTGTTATTCTTGTGGAAACAATGGCTCAAACAGGCGGAGCTGGAGTT
>RPPD01000033.1 GCA_003818675.1 Spirochaetaceae bacterium | reverse complement strand
CACTATATCCCTGGACATGCTTGTCAAGGAGATGGTAGACCATGACATCAATTATTTTTCCGAACAAAACTACAATCTGAAGAATTAATAATCATTCACCATAACGCAAAGGAAGGTGTTAGATAAAATGAAAAAAGCCGTTATTACAGGAATAACCGGACAGGATGGCGCCTTGCTCGCCAAATTTTTGTTAAATAAGGACTATGAGGTTCATGGGATCCGCCGCAGGTCTTCTTCTGTCAATACCAGTCGAATCGATAACTTCTATCAAGATCTTCATGAAAAAGATGTACGCTTATTTCTTCATTATGGCGATATGACTGATTCAACCAATCTTAACCGGATTGTGCAGGATGTCGAGCCAGATGAAATATACAATCTGGCGGCACAAAGCCATGTCCAGGTTTCGTTTGAAACTCCGGAATATACTGCAAACGCCGATGCTTTAGGGACTCTCCGGTTATTGGAATGTATTCGAAATTTGAAAAAATCTGAAAGAGTCAGGTTTTATCAAGCCTCTACAAGCGAACTCTATGGGAATGCAGCTGAAATACCTCAAACAGAAAAAACCCAATTCTATCCCCGCAGTCCATATGGTGTGGCAAAATTATATTCATATTGGATAACCATCAATTACAGGGAAGCATATGGATTGTTTGCGTCAAACGGCATCCTGTTTAATCATGAAAGTCCTTTAAGGGGAGAAACATTTTTGACTCGTAAAGTCACCCGGGCAGTTTCAAGAATCAAATTGGGAATCCAGAATAAACTATATATTGGCAATCTTGACTCCAAGCGCGACTGGGGGTATGCGGGTGATTATATAGAAGCAATGTGGCTGATACTCCAATATAAAAAACCTGATGATTTTGTTATCAGCACAGGTGAAAGTCACAGCGTGAGAGAGTTTATAGAATTGGCTTTTGGGGAATTGGATATTCCAATTGAATGGAAAGGAACTGGTATTAATGAAAAAGGTATTGACCAGAATACCGGAAGGGAAATAGTTGAGATCGATTCCAGATTTTTCCGGCCCACTGAGGTTGATTTACTTCAAGGGGACTATTCAAAGGCCAAAAAAGAATTGGGATGGGAACCTAAAGTGAAATTCAGGGAATTGGTAAAGATGATGGTAAATAGCGACTATTTGGAGGCAACAAAAGAGAAGGAGTTATCGAAATAAATGGCGATCATTGAACTCTCAAATATCATCAAATTTTACTCCATGGGTAAAGTGACAGTACCCGCACTTTCTGGGGTCTCCATAAAAATAGATAAGGGAGATTTCGTTGCCATCGCAGGGCCGTCCGGTTCGGGCAAAACCACTATTCTCAATATCATTGGCCTTATTGATACGCCATCTGAAGGCAATGTCGTCATTGACAATACAAACACCATTTTATGCAAAAATGCAGAACTTACACGCATGCGTCAAAAGGTTCTCGGATTTATTTTCCAATCCTTCAACCTATTATCCGGATTGAATGTATTTGAAAATGTCGAGCTTCCCCTCCTGATCGGCAGGTTTCCCCTTGCACGCAAAGAAAGAAAAGAATGGGTAAAGCATCTCCTTGAGGAAGTTGGGCTTTCTGACAGATTGCGTCACAAACCAAGAGAATTGTCCGGCGGCCAGCAACAACGCGTGGCAATTGCCCGTGCGCTTGCAACAAAACCAAAAATCGTAATTGCGGACGAACCAACTGCGAATCTTGATTCACAAACCGGGAAAAACATCCTTGCCTTGATGAAAAAAATAAATGCGGAACAAAAGACAACCTTCATTTTTTCAACACATGATCCCGTCATCCATGCCATGGCAGACCATGTCATCATGCTCAAAGACGGAGTAATTGAAAAGGAATATCGCAGAGAAAACGGAGACACAGATTGATATTGCTGATTGCACTCAGAAACCTTTTGACCAATTTCAGGCACACCATCATTATAATGTTCCTGATCATGCTGATCGTGATGCTGTTTTTCATCGGCAACACTGCAATAGACGCGTCCGACGAAGGTTTGAAAAACACATACATTCTAAACTATACGGGCGACGTGATCATTCAGGAAAAAACAGATGTTCCCATGAGTGTGTTTGGCGCCAACGCCCCGGCAATCGGAGAATTCTTCTCAATCCCAATCCTGAAAGATCATGATGATATTATTTCACTGGTTGAATCCATGCCGGATGCAGGCGTTATCACTTCGCAGATATCCGGACCAGTCGTAATGGATATCGGAGACGGCAGATATAAGACATTTGCATTTGGTATAGAAGCGCAGACATATTTCAATGTTTTCTCCGGAATAACGCTTGTTGAAGGAGAGCTTCTAAAACCAGGCCAGAGAGGTGCGATGATCAGCAAAGAACGCGCCAGCATGACAGAAGAAGAGTTTGGCAAGCCGGTCGCACCAGGCGACATGATCATGTTTACCACGGTTGGGGCAACCGGTTTTAAAATCAGGGAAGTACCTCTTGCGGGCATCTATGAATACAAAAATCAGGGCCAAATCCCTGATGAAATCGTTCTTGTTGACGCGCAAACACTGCGGGCCCTCAACTCCATCCTCCTCGCTCCAGAGACCGATGTTCCCCCTCCTCCCCAGTCAACAGACATCCTCACGGATGATATTGACAGCCTTTTCGGGGCAGAAAGCTTCCCCACGCCTGTAGATGTGTCTGGTCCAGTTTCCATTACAGAAATCCAGGCACAACTTTCAAACAGGGAGGAACAGCCGTTTTTATCAACTGATAAGGGAGGCTGGAATTTCATCATCATTCGCCTTAAAGACGGTGTTTCCAATTCTGATTTCATACAACGCTTGAACGGCCAGTTGGAATCCTATTCTGCAATTGCCGTTGATTGGCGTACAGCTGCAGGTGCGCCGGCACTCCTGGTTCTCCTTCTGTATTTTCTTTTTAATGGCGGTTTGCTTTTGCTGGTGATTGCCGGGATCATCGCAATCGTCAATGTGCTCTTGATATCAATTTTCCAGCGCGTTAAGGAAATCGGAACACTCCGCGCCATCGGTGCATCAAACAACTACATTCGAGTCCTTATCCTTTCTGAAAATCTCATTGTCGCGATTGTGTCAGGTTTATTAGGGGTAATCGCAGGTGCTGTTCTTATCCAGATCATTAATGGTGCGAACATCCAGGCAGCGAACAGCCTTATTATTACCCTGCTCGGAGGCAAGGTGGTCAAACTTGGTTTTTCGGAGAGCATTGCCATAGTCAGCATACTTGTATCTGCGGCGCTTGGATTTCTGGCCTCTCTCTACCCGGTACAGTTTGCACTCCACATACAACCTGTAGAAGCAGTGGCAAAAGGATAGCAAATGACCATTGGCAACATAATCAGTTTAGCCTGGAAATACCTTCGAAGTCATTTTCGTAGATATTTTTTCCTGCTTTCAATTTTGGCTTTCAGTTTTGCCGTCATCACATCAATCACCACGCTCACCGAGGGCATGTCCCGTAATGTATTCCGTGCAGCGGAGAACCACTACGGCGGGCATGTATTTGCCATTGGATTTGACGATGGAAGAGACAAGATTGCAAATGCAGGTGAAATAATCAAAACAATTGACTCTTCCGGATTCACCTACAGCAAGGCTGTATTCCGCACCATGCTAAATTCAAGAGGCGTTCTTCATTTTGCAGGCTCATCGGTAAAGCAGAAATACTTGTTCGGAATTGATTGGGAAAATGAAAAGTCTGATTTCGCCGAACTTGACTTTACAGATGCCTTGCCCGATTTTCAATCACTGGAAAATGGAATTCTCATTTCCTCTTCCGTCGCAGAGGAGCTGCAGGCGCGGGTTGGTGATGATCTGGTTCTTGAGGTCACACCTAAAGACGGGCCAAAAAATACCGGTATTTTTATTGTAAAGGGAATCATCCGCGACAACAGCATTTTCGGTTACTATAAATGCTTTATCAGTCTTGAAAAACTCAATTCGCTGATTGGCTATGCGCCTGGTGAATGTTCCTGGATTGGCTTTTATTTTGTCAATACAGAACCAGCCTATCAATTTGACCAGGCGGCTCGTATTCATTCACTTCTTGAAAAAAAATTTCCCATGGGCCCATTGGTTGATGATCGTGACAGTTTGGAAAGCGAAATTTCCGGATCCGATAAATATCCCGGCTTTCATTACTCGGTTGTCACGCTGAATTCCTATATTTCCCAGGTTGGAGATCTTCTTACAGCCATGAAGCTTATCTCCTATTTTTTATATGTTATGATGATCATTATTGCACTTGCCAGTATCTCGGTAACCTATCGCCTGATCCTTCATGAACGCGCGCGCGAAATAGGTACTATCCGGGTCATGGGCATGGAATCAATGTTAACACAGGGCGTGCTTGTCATAGAGTGCCTGTTTTTGCTTTTTGCAGCGCTCTTCGCAGGATTCATCCTGGCATTGTTCTTCATCTGGATTCTTTCACTTTTTTCATATGCCTGGATTCCCGGATTTGAGATTTTCCTTCACAAAGGCAGGCTGACCGCTGCCTTTACCCAGAACCTGATGATCACCAACATCGCGATCATGGTCATTACAACCCTGCCTGCAGTCTGGATTCCCGCGGCAAGGATATCCAGGGCCAAATTACCGGATATTTTATCAGGCGAATCTCATGCGTGACAGCACTTAAATCCTTATAACAAATCAGCAATATTATTCGCTGCGGTCAAATAGCTGTTTGAATCAGGATTATTTACTGTTAGAACTTCAGTTTGCTTCAATTCTTTGAAAATAATTGTGCATATTTTATCCATTTTTATTTTGGCTTCATGAATAATATTCATGAAATCATTGCTGTTTTTTCCTGACTCCATCCGACTTTGCTTTTTATCCCTTCTCTTAAGTCGTTGAGCAATTGAATTATCATCAATTTCAACAAATACAATGCGTAAAGTCAGATTTGAAATAAATTGTAAAACATGTGCAAGATTTTTTTCATTAAAAATATTTCCATTGGCTTCATAGTTCAAGGACACAAGAGCCTGCAGTATTCCCTGATCCAGGAAATAAATGTCATATTTAAGCATTCCATTTCTGTATATTTCAAGAATATAAAAACAATTTATTATCATTAAAATCAAATCTTTCAATGTATTTTGTCTGGATTTTATAATCAGGGAGATCCATGTTATTGCCCATGATGGTTTTAAAATCACGAGTTTTATTGTATACCATGTTTTTATCATATATCTCTGAATTGATTTCATTTCATCGTTAATATGATATGTCGATTCCTCTATTTTCATGCCCTTTTCACGAAGTATTCCTGCGGCACAATGTGACAGGGTTGTTTTTCCTGAACCGGGCATTCCGATAAACTCAACAAACACTGGTTTCTTCAGCATCTCTTTCATTATTGAAACATCATCCTATATCTTGCCTATCTTGACACAACAGTGCCAAGCATTTTTTTATAGAGATCAAGCAGTGATCGCGCGCTGTCATTCCAGGAAAAAGCCTCTATCCGCTTAAACCCGCGTTCCACAAGCGATTTTCGCAGTTTGCTGTCTGAAACCAGGGAGTTCATGGCTTTAGCTGCTGCCAAATGATCTCGCGGATTATCAAGCAGCAGTGCCGCGTCTCCAACGACTTCAGGGATAGCGAAAACACTTGAGGTGATTACTGGACAGCCGCAAGCCATTGCCTCAATATTTGGCATACCGAAACCCTCTGCAAGAGAAGGAAATAAAAAGCAGAGAGCTCCGTTTAAAAGTTCTACAACTTCCCGCTCGCTTACAAAGCCCGGGAACACGACGCAGTTGCTTATACCGAGTGACGCTGCAAGAGCAAGGGTCCTCTCGTTACGCCAGCCTCTTCCGGCCAGAACCAGTGTGGACTCTTGTCCCTGCGTGCTTTTACGAAATTCCGCGAACCCTCGCATAATCGTTTCTGGATTCTTTCTCTCTGAGAAATTGCTTAAGTGCAGAATATAGGGGGACCTGATCCCGAACTTTGCAGGAGCCTTGATCTCTGCCTCAGGCAGTCGGTTATAGGCAGGTCCCACTCCGCTGTGACAGACTGTGAACCTCTCAGCGGGAACAGCATACTTGACCGCAAGAAAGTCGCGACTGGTCTGTGAGACTGTAACCAGGGCGTCCATTCTTTTTGCAAGCCATGGCTTGGTGAACTTCGCGTGAAACCTGTGTGCAAATCCGTACAGCTCTGGAACCAGATAGGGCTCGGCTCCGAGCACCATTGCCACTTTCTTCGCTTTCACTCCCCAAAACGGCGTGTATGGCGACAGGGGTGCATAGTGCACGATGTCAAAGCGCGCAGAACGGACAGTTGCGGCCGCAGCCAGGGGATTACGCGGGACAACCAGTTCTTTGGCACTGGCATAGATCGGCTTGTCATTTTTTTCATAATGAATCAGGGTGAAGTCGAATGAGCCGTCATTTAATTTCATCATGTGGCAGACGATCTCAAGCAGGAAATGGCCGCTTCCGCTGTATCCCTGGTCGATTGGACGCGTAAATATTCCAATCCTTGCGCAGCCCCGGAGACCATCATTCTTTTTTGAATTTTGTATTTTAGGAATTGTTATAGACCTCTTTTTCAAGTTTGTTGGTTGTCGCAATAAAACAGAATATACATTCTGAAACTTTTTGTTGCAAGCGATATTTTTACTTGAAAAAACAATTACATGGGTATAGAAAAGAAGCGGGAGAAAATACGTGAAAATTACCGTACTGGCATTTTTTGACCGGATCAGCCTGTTTAACAGCATGAAACCATTCCTGTTCTCTAAACATCAAAACATGTTCAGTTTTACATGTAATCCGCAATACTGTCTTGCGAGTGACAAAAACAAGATTCTGTTCATGGACAGATGGTTCCTCAAACCCGATTATGTTGACATGGAACAATTGAAAAAGCTCAGGGACAAGTACAGGACAATCTTTTTCTTCAACGGCAATGCAGGCGGTGGAATACTCAGGCCTGAAGTACTGCCTTATGTAGACATGTTTTTCAACAAGAGTTTGTTTAAGGACAAATCACTGTATCAAAAGGTTTTATACGGCGATGAACTTTTTACCGAGCATTACCATATTGATCATGGAATCAATGATCCTGATCCGCGAAAGCGTGAAGTGATAACTGACTTGTCTCTGGCGGACAAGCTCAAGGTTGGCTGGAATATTGGCATTGGCGACTTTCCAAAACTTAAGCTCCGCCAGCGATCTGCTGTTTTTTTTGCACGTACCGTCAATGCTAAATGTGTCAGGCCTTTCCACAAAAATGTAACTGTACCTGACAGGTTTCCGGAAAACAAAGGTCTGTTCGATATTCATGCCCGTTGGGGAGGCCCGAAGCGGCCGACCCTGCTGTTTCACAGGAATATAATGCTGGATAAAATTCGCGATAATCCCCGTTTTTTGACCGGGAAAGTGCCACAGAACCAGTACAACAAGGAAATAAAAAACTGCAAGATAACCTTGAGTCCCTTCGGATGGGGAGAAGTCTGCTTTCGTGATTTTGAAGCTGTATTGAACGGAAGTCTGCTTTTAAAACCGGAAATGGGCCATCTGGAAACATGGCCTGACATTTTTGTACCATATGAGACATATGTTCCCTTCGACTGGGACGGCAAAGATCTCGTACAAAAGGGCGAATACTACCTGGGAAATGAGGCTGAACGCAATCGCATTGTCCACAATGCTTTTGACGTATTTATCAGTCAGGCCAGGACCATAGACGATCGCCTGGAGTCAATTCTTGGTCTCATAAAAAACTAGCAGGAAAAAAATGCGGCCTAAATCAATCTGTATAATCTATAACACAATGTGGGCAGTCAAAAACTTCAGGCTGAACCTTATCAGGCATTTAATTTGCAAGGGTTATTCCGTATTCGCAATCGCGCCATACGATTCCGCAGAGACTGCACTTCAGGAAAATGGGGTAAAAACGCTCAATATCAGAATGAAGGGGAATTCAAAAAATCCTGTCAGCGACTTGATCCTTTTTGTCATGTTGTTCATTAAACTGAAACATTTACATCCTGGATGCGTTCTCAATTACACGATAAAACCCAATATTTACGCAAGCATTGCCTGTTCTCTCCTCAGAATACCATACATCAACAATATTACCGGCCTTGGCGCAGTATTTCAGGGCAACAACCTCCTCACTCATGCAGTCAGCTTACTGTACAGGATTGCTTTGAAGCGTTCTTTAACGGTTTTTTTCCAGAATAATGATGACCTCGCACAACTTCTCTCAAAAAGAATAGTCTGCAAACAAATATCTCTTCGTCTTCCGGGTTCGGGTGTCAATCTTGATCAATTTTCCCCGTCTCTCCCCATAAAAAATGAGCATTTTACATTTCTTCTTTTTACTCGCATCCTGTGGGAAAAGGGAATCAGGGAATATCATGAAGCTGCAAAGAAAGTATATTCTCGATTTCCAAATACAAGGTTTCTGCTTGTAGGATCCATTGATCCATTGAATCCATCATGTGTTCCCCGCGATACCATTCAACAATGGTCGGAGTCAGGCATCATAACGTATCTTGGACCAACGGATTCCATCCGCGAGTATATCAGGAAAAGTGACTGCATAGTTCTCCCATCTTATTATCGTGAAGGTGTCCCCCGTTCTCTTCTTGAATCAGCTGCGATGGCCAAACCCATCATTACCACGGACTGGCCAGGATGCAGGGACGCTGTTGATGACAATGTGACCGGATTTCTATGCCGCATACGTGATCCGCAAGACCTCTCTGAAAAAATGTTGAAAATGATTTCCATGCCAGCCAAGGAACGCGAAACCATGGGTATGGCAGGACGCAATAAAATGGAACGAGAGTTCGACGAGAAAATTGTCATCAATGCATATTCAGATGTCATTCAATCAGTTTTCAAACACAAACAAGGCGGGCAATAATGAAAATTCTTGTCACAGGCACAGCGGGATTTATTGGTTTTCATCTTGCAAAACGTCTGATACAGCGCGGAGACGAAGTTGTTGGCCTGGATTCTGTCAATGATTACTATGATATCAGCATAAAGCATGGCCGTCTTGCGGAAACCGGAATTGATCCTGTGTCACTTGCCGTTAATACAATTACACAAAGTTCCCAATATCGCAATTACCGCTTCATCCAGCTTGACCTTGTGCAAAAAAAAGAAATCAACGCTCTCTTTTCTGCGGAACATTTTGACATGGTCTGCAATCTCGCAGCCCAGGCTGGAGTACGGTACAGTCTGACACATCCGGAAACCTATACTGAAAGCAATATTACGGGTTTCCTGAACATACTTGAGGCATGCAGACACAACAATATCAAGCACCTTGTCTACGCCTCAAGTTCCTCGGTTTATGGCCTGAACGAGACCATGCCCTTTTCCACGCATGACAACGTGGATCACCCCATAAGCCTTTACGCAGCAAGCAAAAAAAGCAACGAGCTTATGGCCCATTGTTACAGCCACCTTTTTGGTCTACCCTCTACAGCATTACGCTTTTTTACCGTGTATGGTCCATGGGGAAGACCTGATATGGCCCTTTTTATTTTCACCAAATCCATTCTTGCGGGCATGCCCATCGATATTTTTAATAATGGAGACATGATACGGGATTTCACATATATCGATGACATTATCGATGGTGTCGTATGCGCCATTGATCATGTCCCCTCGCCTGACAAATCATGGAGCGGGAAAAAACCCGACCCTTCCAGTTCCTGCGCTCCCTACAAGATATACAATATTGGAAACTCAAATCCGGTAAAACTGATGGATTTCATTTCAGCTCTTGAAAACGCTCTAGGCGAAAGTGCAATAAAAAACTTTTTACCCATGCAGGCAGGAGACGTGAAAGCCACATGGGCTGATACAAATGACCTTGAAAAAGAACTCGGCTACAAACCAAAAACATCCATTAAAACTGGAATAGACAATTTTGTTTCATGGTATCGCGCTTTTTATGGAGTCAAATGATGGAAAATACGAAAATTGCGGGTCTACAAATCCTTGAGTTTCACAGGATCAGGAGACTCGGCCTCTCCAATTTCACGGGATAAATCTTTCAGAAGTTCTTTGGCCTTGGGAGAGAGCTTTTCCGGAACATCCACGACAATTTCTATATACATGTCCCCTCGCCTTGAACCCGTGTTCAGGTAAGGAACCCCTTCATTCTTCAGACGCAGTACCTTTCCGTTCTGCGTTCCCGCAGGAATCTTCACCTTAACCTTTTTATTCTCAACAGTCGGTACGAGTATTTCACCACCAAGCGAAGCCTGTGCTATGCTTACAGGGATGACGCAATACACGTCATTACCTTCCCTCTTGAAATACTCATGCGCATCCACAT
>RPPD01000032.1 GCA_003818675.1 Spirochaetaceae bacterium | reverse complement strand
TGATGAACTCTTGCGTTTTTAAATGGCCCCTGTTAGAATCATCGCGGAGGTTTTCCATGCTCAATTTAGGTGTCAGGCTTCATGATCTGGGGAAAGGAACCGCGGATGAAATGGCTGCGAGAGCTTCCCTAAAGGGTTTCACATGCGTCCAGCTCGCGCTCCACAAGGCAATAGCGGGCTGCGAGTTTGTACCAGGCAGACTCTCCGCGGGATTTGCAAAGAAGGTCCGTGACTCGTTTGCAGCAAAGGGCGTGCAAATCGCCGTACTCGGCTGCTACATCAATCCCATCCACCCGGACCCGGCGGAACGGAAAAAACACACGGACGTCTTCAAGGAACACCTGGCATACGCACGTGATTTTGGTTGCAGCCTTGTGGCCACTGAAACAGGCTCCATCAACCCCAATTGCTCGTTTAATCCTGAAACAGACAAAGAGGAACACTTCCTTGAATTGGTCAAAACAGTGAAAGATCTGGTAAAAACCGCCGAACACTTTGGGGTTTTTGTCGGGATCGAGGGGGTCTCTCCCACGCATACAATTAATACCCATAAAAAGATGGTGAGGCTTTTGGAAATGGTGGACTCTCCCAATCTCAGGGTTCTCTATGATCCGGTCAACTTCCTGCCTGATGACAGATGTGATGAACAGGAATCCAACATCACAGAGGCCTTCAGTCTCTTTGGCGACCTCTTCTGCGCCATACACCTTAAGGATTTTATAGTTGAAAACGGAATAAAAAGGGGGGGGCTGCCCGCAGGTCAGGGCATTTTCAATTTCGAACACTTTTTCAGGCTGCTTAAGGCACGCAAGCCATCAATAGAATGCCTTGTCGAGAATGGCACTCCCGAAACAATGGAACAGATCAGAACTCATCTTTCTGGCATCTGGAAAAAAATATAGGGTACCTTTTGGGTACCCTATCAGGGAATTCAATCGTTATTCATCGTATCTTCTGCTCTGATAACCGTCCCGCGGCGGTCTAGACCGGAAATTGTTCTGGGGACGTGCCTCGTCTATTTTGAGAGGTCTGCCCTGGAAGTCCTGGCCATTTAACGCAGTCTGAGCCGCTTCGGCTTCTGCTTCACTTGACATTTCAATGAAACCGAAACCCTTGCGTTCAATCACCTTCGCGCTCTCTACTGTACCGTAGGTCGCGAACAGTTCCTGAAGCTGTTCCGAGGTGCAGGCATAGTTGAGATTGCCGACGTAAAGCTTTTTTCCTTTCATAAAGCTCCTCTAAAAAGTGTTATTGCCATTACCCGTAGGAGCCGCGGAAAGCGGTTCTTACTCGCCCTCTGACATTCGCAACGCAAAGTGAAAAGGACATCACAGGACGGCAAGTTGCGATGATTTTACACCTTTTATTTCACATTAGCAAGCAAAAAAAAACATAATTGCGGCATGCGGATTTACTTCTTTTTCTTCAGATGGGCAGGGATCATCCTGTTGCGGGCGACCTTGAAGGCAAAGCGCATGATCTGCTCTGTTGTCACCCCGGGTCCGTGTTTGCGATGCATCAGCAAAATGCACGCCTTTAACGCATCCTCGCTTAAAACAAGGTAAATGAGGCGGTCCCGCTCGTCAGGTGTCATGTCTTCCCAGGTCACCATACGCATCAAGTATAGCCAACCCAAGCCATATGATGCAAGCATCGACTTGTGCTATAATGCCAGTATGAAACAGACCAGACCCGTACATGCAAAAAAGAGTTATTTTTTCGCAGCTGCCCTTGTATCAGCAATGATGCTTGCCGCCTTTTTTCCCGCTTCCTGCTCCGGAAATCCCGAACCTGCCAGGCCCGCTCTGATTATCCGCGGTGATTTTGACTACCCAATACAATACCTGGACTGGTGCATGAAAGAGACCATGGCGCGCTATGGCATTCCAGGCGCCGCGGTCGTTGTCACAAGCCGCGACCAGGTCCTTTTCCAGCAGGCATACGGGGTCGCTGATACGCAAACAGGAAAGCCTGTCACAACAGACACTGTTTTCCGCGCGGGTTCCATCACAAAGACCATGACCGCGCTCGCAGTCATGAAACTCGCGGAAGAAGGAAAACTGGATATTGACGTTCCGCTTGAAAGGATTGTCCCCGGATTTTCCATACGCACGCATTCCGTCAGCGAAAACGCAATTACTGTCAGGCATCTTCTTTCACATTATTCAGGCATACAGAACGACTATCTGGCGGGCATTATGGGCCGTCAGCGCTATTCAAACGCTGAACTCATAGACGATCTTTCCCGCACATGGACATGCTTTCCTCCAGGCGAAGTGTATTATTATTCCAACACCGCCTACTCGATCCTGCAGACAGTCATTCAGAACGCAAGCGGGAAAACCTTTGACGCGTATATGGAGGAGACATTTCTCCAACCCCTGGGCATGGAGAAAAGCTCCTTTGCGCTATCCCCTGCCCAGGAGCCTTTTCTTGCCTCCGGCCACATGAAACCCTCGCTTGGGATGCTGCCTGGGGGTCAAAAAAGCAATATACAGGTGCCTTTTCTGGAAATCCGCGACAGAGCAGCTGGCGGGCTTCTCACAAGCACATCGGATTTTGTCCCGTACATACAGTATCTCCTGACTGACAAGGATTCCTCTCCTGTGCACATCGTGGGACAAAAAACCTTTGACGAGATGACCAGGAGGCAATTCACATCTGCCGGGAAGCGTGTTCTGGTGACATCGGACTATGGCCTTGGATTCATGCTGAACAAACTCTCGTTTCCGGACATTCCCGACATCTATGCACACTCGGCGAATGTGAACGGTTTCTATTCGTTTCTGATTTTCTCGCCTTCACATGACCTGGGAATGGTGATCTTTACAAATTCCAACGACGGTTTTTTCGCCTCCTACTCCATTATTTCACGTGCATTCCGCCGTTTTCTGGAAGCCCGCAGAGGGCATGAGCTTGCATTCAGACTGCCACAGCAAAAGGATGTTGTTCTTTCGCAGGATCAGCTTGGCATTTATGAGGGCGATTACTCGCTTATGGGCCTGACTGTAAACATAAAGGCCGGTCATGGAAGACTGATTCTTTCGATGAAGGGTCTTGACCAGCAAGTGGAACTTGTCCCTGCAGGTGAAAACCTCTTCAGACCAGTTGGAAGGTTTTTGCTTTTTGACGTGGAGCTTCCGGGATTATTGGGATTAGACCAGCTGTTTGTCCATTTCAAGTTTTCTGACAACAAGTCCATCCAGATGGACCTGCCGATCCAAATGGACCTCCAGGGTATTGCTGGCGAAGGGCTGGTTGAACTCTCATTATTGCGCACGGAAGTTCCAGCTGACGCGGGTTTACTCGCCCGTTTCTGCGGCCGCTACGAACTTTACGGTTCGCAGGCTGCGGGCAACGAACGCACCAGGGAGGCAATGAATCTCTACATCCCTGTAAAGGAGTTTCGTGTGTTTCTTTCTGAAAACAGGCTCTATCTGGGATCTGACGAACTGGTGCTCAAACTGGGGATGCTCCTTATTCCTGTAACGGACAATCAGGCAATGCTTGCAGGAACATGTGAGACAGTGCTCTTCAGCGAAAACACACTCTCTTTTTCCGGAATAACACTGACAAGGAAAAACGAATGATCAGTGCTTTGGGACAACCACATTTTTACTTCTTCCACGGGAAGACTATCCTGAACCGTGTTCCGCCAGCCCGGGAGATATCGATAGTACCATCAAGCTGACCCTCCGCCAGGATCTTCACAAGTTCAAGACCAAGTGAAGACTTAAGCGGGGTTTCAAGATCCTTCGGGAGTCCGATGCCATTGTCCATAATGACAAACTCTATGAGATTTTTGGGCATCTTTGCCATCCTGATCGTGACCTTCTTTGATCCGGAATACTCATCAGGAAAAGCATATTTGAAGGCATTTGACAAAAGCTCATTTAAAATAATTCCGCATGGAACTGCGAAGTCTATTCCCAGGGATATTTCCTCTATCTCTATTGCAAGCTCAATATCCCTTGTCTTGACCTGGTAAGACCTGAGCAGGAACATGGCCAAGGTCCGCATGTAGTCAGGGAAATTAATATCCACGAGACTGTCCGAGGAGTACAGCTTTTCATGGATAAGGGCCATGGCCTTTATCCTGTGCTGGCTTTCCCGAAACATCTCATTCAGTTTTTTGTTCTTGATGTGCTGGGCTTGCAGATTCAACAGGCTGGAGATCACCTGCAGATTGTTCTTGACCCTGTGATGGATCTCCTTGAGCAGCACCTCTTTTTCCTGAAGCGAAACACGAAGCTGAGTCTCCGCATATACGCGCTCAGTGATATCCATAATAGAAAGCAGGGATGCGCGCCCGCCAAGATAGTTGATGCGGCGGGAACAGACCTCAAACCATTTCTTTTTCCCGGACTTGGTTGTACCCAAAAACGCGAAACGCCTGTCAAGTGCGTCAGATCCGCCCGAAGCGCCATCAGGATAATCCCCGGCCTGAGCCACAACAAAATGGAGGAATTCAGGTTCCACTATTTTGGAATATTCAAACTCTTCCCATGAGAAAAGCTCTTCAAGGGGATACTCTGTCATTCTTGAAAACGCATCGTTTGCGTAGATGATACGGTTTTCCTGCAGGACCAGTATGCCCATGAGCACCTGCTCGGAAATGACACGGAACTTTTCCTCTGATACAGCAAGCGCAAGCTCATTTGCCTTCTGCATGGCTATATCCTGGCAGATAACTGTTACAGGGGAGCCATTTTGGCAGACAGCAGTCCGTCCAGAAATGCCAATTATCACATCCGCAGACCGTCTGTCTTTGGAAACGAGCCGACACTCGAAAGTGCGGGCATTTTTACACGCAACAGCGTCATGCAAAGCTTCACGCACATCAGCAAGGCAATCCGGATGAATGATGAATGAAACAGGCTTCCCATAGAGTTCCGCGGGAGTGTATCCCAGCAAAGTGTTCACATAGGGATTGCTGTCTATTATCTCCTCTGCCGCATCAAGCGAAAGAATGAGCACTGGTGTGTTTTCCATCAAGGAGCGGTACTTCAATTCCCGCTCATCAATGATGCAGCGGTATTTCCATTCCCGCAGGACCAGGGAATACAGCCGGGCAAATGTCATGACAGCCTCAAGAATTGCATCTGAATAGCCCGGAGCCGAGCCCGCCAAAGCGATAAATCCGCTGCTTGAATCTTCCAGTACAATCGGGACAAAAAGGAAACTCGAGATATCTTCTGTGTTTAATCCGTCAATCAGGCCTGATGACTTGAGTTCATTTGTATAAAGCGGTCTGTGTTTAATTGCAAGCCGTTCGATCATTTCAGGGAAAAAACCTGCCGGAGTGACAGGCATGATTTCCGAATAGACCTTCATTTCACCTGTTGCCGGATCCCTGAACGAGATGATGCCATGCGGGCTTTTTGTAAAGCTTGAGATAAAATCCAGAAGCTCCCCGCACTGCTCCTGAATATCCATTGAAGTATCAGATAGAAGCGGAGCTGTGCCCGAAAGCAGTTGGGCTGTGACAATATCCTGGCTTCTTGAGGGTAAAACGCTTTCATGCAAAGAAAAATGCGTTTCATGACGTGCCTCATGCTCCTCCGGCCCAGACAGTTTATGAAAAACAAACGCCACGGCTTCTCCGTCAAGCGGAACCGCACGGAACAGTCTTTCAGAATCACTTATGGATGTTTCTTCCCCGGAAAGCAGCGCCTGCAGGAGAATTCCGCTTGCCACAGCCAATGGAAATGGCAGTGGAAGCTTGCCGAGAGAAGATCCTGAAAGTGATGATTCATCAGTGGAAAAAAACCTGGCGGCTGCGTGGTTTGCGGCAACACAGACGAGGTCAAGTCCAACAGATGCGTCTCCAGTCATTACAAAAATCAATGCCGGGTCCGGTGATATATTAAAAAAATACCTGTACTGTGAGAGTGATATACCTTCACTTTGGCTGTCAGGAGACAGTGTTTCTTGGAGAGATGTGTTTTGATACCCACCGGGCTTGCCATCGGGTATAAACGACAATTCAGCCATGGACATCTTTTCACGCGAAGCGCAATTTTTTACGTCCGCTGTCTTCTATAGGATTTGTATCATTTGCTTAAGACATTATAGCACCTGCCGGGAAAATATAAAAGTGGAGAACCAACAATTTCCAAAATCGTTATTTTTCCGACGGATGCACCAAGTCATGGGAATGCCCTATCCCACAACAGTGTCATCGACGGTCTGTGGGCCCTCAATTTTACCTGCCTGCATGTCCGGCCGTTTTTGCAGAAAGGCGATGGATTTCCTGGCCCAGACAAACGCCACGATGCTCGAAATCCAGGTGGCGACCACCATCCCGGTATACACTCCCGGCTCCTCCATCCTGAAATAGATGCCGAAGAGCCACGCGAAAAAAAGGGCGAACACCACGGTGCGAAGCAGGGTCGTCACCAGTCCGCGGTAGGCCATGCGCAGGCCCTGAAAAACCGCCTGCGAGACGATGTTGCCCGCGGCGGCCGGGAAGTAAAGCCAGATCACCGAGAAGAACACGGCAATGTCCGCGGCAAGGGGCGCCGTTTCCAAAGACCATGTAAAGGCCATGGCTATGAAGGGCGCGAGAAAAAAGGTAAGCAGGGCGATGACCACCTCGATGCCCAGTCCGATGGAAAAGGAAAAAGAGTGGACTGTCTTGAGTTTGGAAAATTCCCTGGCACCAAACGCCGCGGCGGTCACCGATATCACCGCCGTCGCAATGCCCAAAAGCGGCAGAATGGCAAACTGGACCACAGTCCACCCGGCGGTGAATACCGCGATCCCGTGATCCAGGACCGCCGGGTCCACGGTTCCTCCCGCCGCGATGATAGCGTCCGCCCTGGTCTTTGAAATCGCGGCAAGCAATCCCACCAGGAAAAACATCATGACCGACATTGAGCCCTGGCCAATCATGGTTGGAATGCCTATAAAAAGAATCTCCCTTATGGTCTTGCCATGGAACCTGAAGCCGGAGAGGGATGGCTTGAGGTAGTTTTTCTTCTGGACAAAAAGCCAGTAAAAAAGCAGCGCCGCTGATATGGCGAGGGAGATGACCGTGGCGATGGCGGCGCCGCCTACCCCCATGCCGAAGGTGTAGATGAAAAGCGGATCAAGGCCGACGTTGAGCAGGGTTCCGATGAGCATGGCGACCATGGCCTTGCGCGCATTGCCCTCGCTGCGAAGGAGCGCATTGGCAACGTTCGTGAAAAAAACGAATATTGTTCCGGTGAACATGATGTTGGCGTAGCTTACAGCGTCATCAAGGGAGGTGGTGGCGCCCATGGCAGTGAAAATTACCGGCGAAACCAGTATGAAGGGGACACTGAAAAACGCTGCCGCAGCGACAGAGAAAATGATGGTGTGCATGGACGCGGATTCCGCCGCCTTCCGGTCATGGGCGCCGATCATGCGCGAGACAACGGCCCCTCCCCCCACCCCTATTCCAGTGGCAATCGCCATGGCAAGAAAAAAGAAGGGCATGAAAAAACCCGTGGCCGCGAGCGCGTCCGGACCAAGCCCCGCGACCCACATCCGGTCCACGAAGTTGTATAATGAAGTGAGTGACATCCCGACAATCATCGGGATTGAGAGCCGGATGATAGCCTTTTTGGGATCGCCGAGAAGGGTTTTGACCCCCTCAGTCATGCGTGAATTGTCCATAGGCAATAAAGGTAATGAGTTTCTGCGAGTGAGTCAAATGAGCGGCGTGCAATCAGCGTGTATTCACCTGCTGACAACTGCGGCACCTGTCGCCGCCGAGCAGGATTTCCTTGATCACTTCATTCAGCAGATCCAGGACCACCAGCACCGCCTGTCTCGATACTGATGCATTTCTTTCTGCCTTCATTGAGATCACCTTCTCCTGACCCACGGTCTTGTAACCATAGACGTTCGCCACGCAGGGCGCCTTGTCACGGGTGGAAAGTTTGTTTTGTCTTTGACATACTAAACCTCCTCATAAATTTGAAAATCAACAGGGAGGCTGGATGTTTCCATAAAGTTGCAAACAATTTGTAAATTATTTTTTTGCAAATTCGGGCGACAGTTTTTTATTCCAGAAGTGTTTTATTTGGTTTTTTATCATGACTTTATACCGGGCAATATTGTATTGAATGCGCCTGTTCTGCATCAAGGAGATGTCTTTCAGGATGCCCAGTTCTCCAGTTTCAAGCCCCTTATCCGGTTTAATTCCTTTTCATTATTTGTCACCAGGATCATTTTGAGAGCAATAGCCTGTGACGCGATAAGCATGTCCATGGAACCTACCAGGTTCCCTGTCCCTTCAAGTTCCCCTCGCATGGTCCCGTATGCAGCCGCGGCATTTTCCGAAAACGGCAGTATTTCAAAGGGAGTCAGGAATTGCATCAGGGCAATCCTGTTTTGTTCTTTTTTTGCGCTTTTCGTAATCCCGTACTGGAGTTCTGCAAGTGTGATGGTGGAAATGGCAATATCTCCGATTGATACCTTCTTTAATCTCCTGAGAACGCTCTCCGGATGCTTTTTGATCAGATATGTGCAAATATTGGTATCAAGAATGTATTTCATTTGCCAACAGGGGCCCTTTTTTGGACTTCAGGCTGTGATCTTACTGCCATGAAATCAGGCGAGAACCTGTCAAGACTTTCCATGAAGGCTTTCCATGCGGTTTTCTTTGGAATAAGGATTACCATATCACCCATTTTTTTCACATACACGTCCTTTTCCGCGAACCTGCAGTCCTTTGGCAGTCTCACTGCCTGGCTGCGGCCATTGGCGAAGATTTTTGCTGTGTCCATGACGGCCTCCATTGATATATATCTTAATATATACCAATGGATCCTGCAATTCAATCATATACACATATATACACGTGAAATGAACCGCCGATTACACCAGAGACACCGGTTAAGAGGATGCATGGAGATATGAACATGTCTTCCCGTGTGATGAAGAAGATAAACACGGATGGGCGGCGGCTCGTGGGAAGGAGGGAGTGAGAAATATTCATTCAGCTTTCATTGCCCTCAACCTTATGAGTTTTTACTTCAGAATGCTTGTTATCTTAAGTAATTTTAGAAAACATGGATTTAAGATTAAGTTTATCTTCTTTTGGAGCTATTACAATTTTATCATCAAATTGTTTGAGATCAATTTCAGATCCTTGAGAAATATGCAAATCTATGGCGATAGTATTTGGAATTCGAACTGCAAGACTGTTTCCCCACCGCTGTATTTTTGCAACCATAATTACCTCCGTATCTGCAATGAATATTCAATTTTATACGTAAAAGGTCAAGAATTATAGGCGTGGGGAATTGCGCCCAACGGCCCCCCTGCTTATTCTTATCTAATAAATAGGTATTGTCATAATGAATTATATTGAATATATTTGAATAACGATTGGAGGTTTTTATGGCTAAAACAATTACCATAAGGATTGAAGATAATGTATATGATCTTTTTAAAACAGCAGCTGACGGTGATAGAAGAACAATATCAAACTTCATAGAATATGCGACTTTAGCATACTTAACAAATGACGTTTATGTTTCTGACGAAGAGATGAATGAGATATTGAATGATAAAGATCTCGTTAATAGTATCAAATCAGGAAAAGCAGATTACAAAAAAGGGAAATATAAAATAATTGATTAAGTTCAAAATAGCTGAAACTGATTTGTTCACAAAGCAATTAAAGCTTTTAAATAATAAAAGCCTCTATTCAAAAGTAAAGAATTATGTTTATCCGCAATTATTTGAAAATCCATTTTATGGATTAAATATAAAAAAACTTAAGGGTGACTTATCAGATACATACAGATATAGAATTGGTAACTATCGATTATTTTATGAACTCGACATGGAAAACAATGTTATTGTAATATTAAGTATTAAAGATAGAAAAGATTCTTATAAATAACCGGCCGCGGGTTTTCCTACAACTTCAATTATATGAATTCTATTTTCCAATGCAAGCTGTCGTCATTTATTCACTCCCTATGGTGGGGAGCACACAAACCGCTTCCACACCACTGACATGCTGTTGAAGTTGATAAGGTACCCGACGGGTATTTTGGACAGCTTCAGATAGTTGATGAGCTGTGCAGCCATAAGCTCATTGAGAGCCGAGACCGACTTGAGCTCAAGAATCACCTTGTTGTCCACAACCAGGTCTGCAATGTAGCCGCCAATAATATCCCCTTTATAGTTAAGCGGATAAACATGCTGGCGCTGAAATGCGATATCTGCGTGCTTTAGTTCCCAGCACATTGCCTCCTAGTACGCGGACTCAAGCAGTCCTGGACCGAGTACATTATGTACTGTGAAAGCCAGTCCCAGGACTTTTTCTGAGAGTTCCTTGTAAATAATGTTGTTCATCTGATACCTCCTGTTGTATTGGAGGTATAGGATGAACAGTTTGCAAAGGATCGGCCTTAGTCACTTAATCAGCGAAAATCAGCGTAATCAGTGGTTTTATACCTCTCTTCTCCCAATCGGTGTAAATCGTACCCTTCGGCGGTAACCCTCTCTCTCCCCTTCATCCCTCTTGCCTGAGC
>RPPD01000031.1 GCA_003818675.1 Spirochaetaceae bacterium | reverse complement strand
GCTTCCCTGAATTGTCAAACAAGTCAAAAATATAAAGACTATCCTTTTTCAGGAATTCCACTGGTATTGTCTTGCGCTTGTCAAAATCCAGCTGCAGATCCCTGAAACCGTCAAAAAAATTGTCTACAATCCCGAAATCATGTGAAATACTTATGGACTTGATTTTGCTGATCAATTCTTTGACATTGGACAGAATCATGATGTGACCCGGCTCCATTTTTAATTCAGGAAAGTCGACAAAACCAAACATGATCCTGATATTCTCTTCTGTTATCAGTTCAGGGTAAAGAGACGGGATTATGAAAAAAAAGCGCGGTTTTACAAGCTCCTTCTGTCTGCAAAATACTCTTAGTGTGTAATTCATCACTTCCAGCTTTTCCGCCTCCAGGTTGCCCTCTATCTGTATAATCAGAATATTTCCTCGTGCACTTATGTCTAAAAGCATGGGTGTAGTTTTTTTAACCGGCGGAAGCGGAAGACTGAAAAGCTGGCAGATCCTTTCATTCAATATCACAGGGTTGACAGGATTGGAAATGAATGCCATCACATGCATCTTTTTAAAATCCACAATTTCATCCTGCCGGAATTCCCCAATAACAAATACAGGGACATTGATAGTCGCCTGGTTTACACATTTTTTTGCCAAAAATCCTTTGGCATCAAAACCCTTAAAATCCTTGTTTATGATGATAAGTTGCGGTTTCATATGAATTGCGACAGTAAATCCCTCGACACAGTCTGCCGCTGTTTTTATCTCAAATCCTGAAAGCTTCATATAACGCTGCATGAAATCCCGGAATTCAAGTTCAGGATGAATGATCAATATTTTCATGCTTATTTATAGATAAGCGGACCATAGTAGCCGCTCTCATCCCTCCCCGACTTTTTATGCAGGAGTACCTGCACTTCCATTTGTATGAACTTGCGTCCAAACTCGGAATCAGTAGGAGCTGTGTACGTGAGCAGATATGTGGAACCTGGCTGGCTTAAAATATCGTTTAAAAGCGAGGAGAGTCCCTCAGGATTGAAATACAGGTAAGTTTTACCGGATGTCTCTGTCCTGATGTATTCTATCTCATTATTTTTTTCAAGGCTGCCAATATAAACCGGGTAGAATCTGACATGATTGTTTCTAAGGTATCTTGTGACTTCAACCAGGGAATACAGGTCAAAGGCCTGGTCCGTAAGCTTGCCGCTTGTCAGAAAAACAACTGCGCAGCGTCCGCGCGAAGGCAAAAGCTCGGCTACTGCCTGCCTCAAACTGCGGCCCATATTCCAGGAAGCTGTACCTGCAGCGTCTATCAGTGCGTCAATGGCGGTGAAATCTGTCTTTCCAAAATCAGCTTCAAGCACACCCTCATCGCGGGCGAATACAATCTTTAGGCGGTTGTCTTTCCCGAGAATTCCCGCGACATTTCTTACAGCAAGCTTTATTTCCTCTGCATATTCATTCATATCAGGGGAATCCTCTATAACCAGAACTGTTGAAAGAGGTTGCGGGGACGTGTTCTGGAATCCCATCTTGATATCCTTGGCCGGAACAGAGTTTTCCGTGATGAAGAAATTCTGTGACGCAAGGCCTACAATAGGATTTCCAAACAGGTCCTCAACAGAAATCTCTGCAGAGATTGCAGGGAAGTTCTTTGAGTCAATTCGCTCAACCTGACAGAAAAATCCTGAATAGAGGGAGCTCGACTCAGCAATGATAAACAGCTTGCTTGAGTCAAAATCAGCAGCCAAAATATCCCCGTTTGGCGTAAACGTAATATCCGTTATGCGCTTTCCCACTGTCGCCAGGTCGCATAGCTCATTCCATGACTCTGTTGATAAATCATACTGCATGATGCGCGTTGTGTCCGCGACAATCAGATAGCGATCCTTGTCCAGGTACAAACCCTCAGGGTTTAGGAGTGATTCATCACCTATGGAGGAGAGATAATTTCCATTGATATCAAATACGGCTATCCGCTTTTTGAACTGGTCAGCCACATACACCTTATCTCCCATGACAGCAATTCCTGTTGGCTTGAAATTCATTTCAGGGAACATGGGACTCTTCCTCCCGAATGAGAGGATGAACTTGCCGTCAGGGTCGTATTTGTTGACACGGCGGTTTCCCCAGTCAGTTACATAAAGTGCTCCGGATGAATCCGATGCAAGAAACTGAGGCCCCAGAAGCTTGCCCTCCGCAATTCCCCTGCCGCCGAATGATGCCACTTTAACAAGATCCAAATCCAGCTTGGTGACCACATCACCTTCATATTCTGTTATGTAATAGAAATTACCAACCCGGATGATGTCAAAGGGATGATTTACTGATTCTATGCCCCCGCGATAGACACCTGTAATCCGTGTGTTTACATCAAAACTGATTATTTCACCGGTTCCATACACAACAAGGAAAAAACCGCCATCGGGTTTTGAATAAACCGCGGATGGCCGTTTGAAATTTCGAAACTGGGGAAGCGAACCGTCCACGGTTGCATTCAGCACATATTTATCAGGCGTGAAGAGTTCACGGCCAAGTCCGCGACGCAGGTCTACAACACGGGTAATGTGATCCAGAAGCGGTGATCCCTTGCCAGAGGCTGCAAGACCGCGCCACATGGAGAGTGCTGTATCCTCCAGGCCCATGCGGAAATATGTGCGTGCAAGCCATGATTTTATAAGCGGAGATTGCGGGTCAAGCCGCTGTGCATCCTCAAAGGACGTCAGGGCTTTGCCGAAAAACCCCAGGTGAAAAGCATTTATGCCATAATGAAATTCCTCCTCGGCCTGGACCTTCGTCATGTCGATGGGCTGGGCGAGGAGGATTGCAGGGATTATGATATTTATGATGAGAATCGCAGGAATGGCTGTCCGAAATACATTTGTTTTCACGCCGCCATTATAACGAATTCAGGCAAACGTATCTATAGTCCCTTGATTTTCTTCGGGCGCTGGTGTTTTACCGCGAATACCAAGATACAGTATGGCCTTGATGGTCTCTTCTTTAATGACCGTCCGCTCTACCGGGTTTTTCGCCGTCCGTGGCCCGATGATGTATGAGGTGTTTGCTTCTACCGTCATAACCACCCTCCTTAATTGGATCAGCATCACATCCTTGTGCTGCTGTGAAGGACTTTTCCGTGTCCCTCATTCCGTTTCCAGCATCCCCTAAAGCTTTTGCTTCTTGGAATGCCTTCTCTGTTAAATATTCGACCTTTTGACTGAATTTATTAGCATTTTTTTAGAAGGCAATCCTGACATGAGCGGGCTTTTTCATGCTGTTTATTCAGGTTTCTTTTTCCAAAACAAGCTTCAAATGGGCTGCGATTTCTCTGTTTCCCTTGGAAATCTCCAGGGCTTTGCGAAGATATGCCCTGGAATCCACGAAGTTTCCTGCCTTGAATAGAGCAAAACCAAGGGAGTCAAGGTATACAGGATTGCCAGGCTGACCCCTGACTGCCAGTCTGCACAGGTCCACGGCCTCTTTGGCCTTCATGCCTTCCTCGGCATAGATGAATCCAAGGTTGTTAAGCGCACTGGCATAGTCTGACTTGAGTTCCAGTGCCTTTTTGAGATTCTCTATGGCCTCATCTTTCTTTTTCTGCGCATAAAGAGCGAATCCCAAGGAGGTGTAAACCTGCGGCGATTCCACGCCCAGCTTGAGCAGGTTGCGGAACTCAATTTCTGCAAGCCTGTATTGCTGCGTGAGCGAATAGATAAGGCCAAGAACCATCCTGCATTGGAAAATATAGAAAATGCTCGGATGCGCGAGTATGACAAATTCCAGGATCGGAACAGCTGCATTGTAGTCCTGAAGCTGGGTCAGAACAAGACCAAGGTAATAGGCAATCTCCGGATTTTCCTCTGGCTTCTGGTCAAGCGACTGCAGTTCCTTCTTTGCCTGTTCATATCTCTTCTGGTTGTAAAGTTTGATCCCCAACTCAAGGCTGTGTTTCATTTTTGGGCCTTGCCCTTCGCAGAATACAGAGCATGGTAATGCTTTTCCACATCATGGTTTTCAGGATGAATTATAACAGGTGAAAGCGAAACCATCCCCTGTCCAACAGTCCAGAAATCACTCCCCTCTTCATGCAGGGACTGTCCGTCATCGCCATTAAGAAAACAATAAACACATTCATCCGGCGTGCGAAAAGTGGAATAGGTTTCATTATAAATCCTGCGGGATGGAAAGGTAACCGCGGTGACGCAAGGTTCTTTGATCTTTTCCGGGAAATTGATATTGACAAAGTGGTCCGGGGACCAGAGGCTTCGCAGAAGTTCTGCTTCTCCGGCAAGATACTCAGCCGATGCGTCAAAGCTCATAGTCTTTCTGTGGCCTGAAAGTGATGCGGCAATTGCTGGTACGCCCATGAGCGCTGCCTGTCTCGCAGCCGCGACTGTTCCTGAAAAAATAATGTCAGTGCCCAGATTCGGACCCTTGTTAATGCCGGCAACTACCAGATCAACCGGATATCCAATCAGAAGCTTCAACCCTATGAGCACGCAGTCAGCGGGGGTTCCGGAACATGTAAACTTCAGCTTCCCGACACTCTTCATTCGTACCGGCCTGTTGATAGTTACAGAATGCGAGCTTGCACTCATCTCCTGGTCCGGAGCTATCATCCATACTTCATGTTTCTCCCGCACCAGGTTTTCAGCCAGGATCAACAATCCTTCACTTTGTATGCCATCGTCATTTGTCAGTAATATTCTCATGTTTTTCCCAATAAGATACCTGGTTGTTACACTACATCACATCCCAAAATAATGCAACGCAGTCATACACAGGTCTTGCCCAATCACTTGGGAAAATCGAGGAGTTTCCCATGCACAAAATCGGCGATTTGGGGATCGATTCCGATACTCTCCATTTTAAAGCGCTCTGCAATCTCTGAAGAATCAAATAATCCGTCCGCCACCAGTATGGGTGTCCGCTTCTGATAACCAGGATTATCTCCGCCATCAATCTTGTCATGTGAATACCCGTGATCCCGATACCAGGTCAATGCCCTCTCCTTTTTTCCCTTGTCATAGCAGAGCTGAAATCCTGAAATGCTTCCGTCCTCCTGATACCAGACAATCAGGTCAAAGTACGCATCGCAGAACCATCTCCTTTTCCCCTCTCCGGGAATCTGGCGGACATCCGAAAATTCTTTCATCATATCCTTCACCCCCGCCTAAAATTTCTTTTTGGAATCAAGCAGTATCGTAACTGGTCCATCGTTTATTGACCGTACTTCCATCATGGCCTGGAAAACTCCTGTTTTTACCGGAATCCCAAATGCCTGGACAGCATTTGCACATGACATGTAGAGCTTCTGTGCAGTTTCAGGCCTGGCAGCATGGCTGTACGAGGGACGTCGTCCGCGCCTGATATCTCCATAGAGTGTAAATTGTGAAATGAGGAGAATCCCTCCTCCTGATTCCATAACCGACCTGTTCATGACACCCATATCATCCGGGAAGATTCTCAAGTGTGCTATTTTTTCCGCGATATAGACAACATCATCCTCGGTATCATCTTCCCCCACACCGAGATAGACAAGCAAACCCGATTCTATCTCCCCTGTGATTCTGTGGTCAACCGTGACCGATCCATCGCGTATCCGCTGTACTACAGCCCGCATTTTTCTATGGCCCTTCCTGTGCACTCTTCTATGGACTATCTGGAATAATCCTGCGCTGCAACACTCCCTCAAGAGAGAATGAATTCCCACTCGTTACCACTTTTCCCAGAAGTTCTATGTAATAGTCATTCTCAAGTTTTGTCGCCTCATGGAATATAACAGGGATGTTCCCGTCAAAAACCTTGTTGTCCCATGAACCCTTTAAAAACTGAAAACCAATCTCCATTGTTCTGATCTGGAGATTCGCAACAGTGCCCCTCCAAATCACAAAGCAACCGTCATACAGATAAGGCGAATCCACAACTTCTTCATATGTGTAATTGTCAGGGAAATTGAGAAAATCCTTGAACCCAGGAGTTCGTGCGACACTCTTGAGTCTCCTGGCGAACTCCTTGAGGGTACGTGATGCATTGGAGTTGATCAGCCTGTTGCACTGTACAACTCCCCGGTTGTCCCTGTATTCCAGGAATAACCGCTTGGCCTCGTCAAACACTGCCTGCGCTTCATATTCGGTGAATGTTATTCTCTCCTGCCCCGCGGATTCAACATAGGCAGTGCCAGAAGGAACCTGTACGCTCTCCACGTCCTTGCGGCCTTCAGGTATTTCAGGAAGTATCAGTGGATTTAGCATTGAAATCAGCGCTGGAATAAAAAAAACAAGAAGTACTGCAATTGCACAGACCACTGCACCCGAAAGTACAGGGACCAGGGGAAACCTGAAGGCTTCAGGTGGATAGATCGATCGCACTTTCTCTGTTGAAAAAAGCTCATCCAGGCCCGCATCATCCAAACCTCGACGCAGGAGCTCAAGGCCCCTGGCTGCAGTTTTATTCTGCGGATCCATGTCTTTTATCTTCAGCCATATTTTCAGTGCTTCGTCCTGGTTTCGCCTTCTTAAGTGTATTACTGCGAGGCCAAGCAAAATATTTATGTTGTTTTCATCCAGTTGATTTGCACGGTGCAGATAGGAATAAGCACCGCTTTTGTCCTGCTGGAAAAAACAAGAAAGTCCAAGGAGATAATAAAAGGGAAAGCTGTCCCTGAAGGCAAAGACCTGGGGTTCCAGGATCCGGATCACATCCTGGTATTTTCGTTTCTGAAAGAGCTGCTTTGCTTCTCCCAGATTCTTGCGAGCCATGACAGTCCCTCTTTTTCTATTTGAGTAAGTACTGCTGAAGAGTCATCTCTTTATAATATTAATGCGGTCTTCAGACAAGACGTACGTTTCTTGCAGAACCGTACTTATGGAGAATTAAAAAAACAATTGAAATATAAGAAATTGATTTTTTTAATTCTCCACGTCTTCACCTGATGGCGCGGGTTTCTATCTCCTGGAGCATTGCCCTGAGCGTGGCGAGATCCTCATTGCTGACTGGTTTCCCGGCCGCAATGCGTTCGTTTATATTGCGTACGAGCTCGTTGATATAGGCTACTTCTTCCTTGACCAGGTCGTAATTGCCGCGTGTGAAGGATTTTAGTATGGCGCCAAGACTTGAGCCTGTGACATCCGACGCACTCTCGGCAACACTTGTTCTGTCCTGCGACCTTGCGGTCCGTACCTGGTCCGTAGTCTGTATGGAGGCTACAATTGTGCCCTTCTGTGTCTGGAAGGTGCTGGAGTTGCCCATTACCACGACCACTGTCCTGGTTGCACCCTTGGCAATGCTTGCCGGATTGTAGTACTGGCAGACAGCCGAATCATTGAATGAATATGGATAATAGCTGAAATCCCTTGTGGAAATACCACGATAATCCCAGCTTGCATCCTTCAACCGTTTCCAGTTTGCAAAGACAACGGAGTCCGGAACAGTGATGTCCCCGCCCGATGTGAGCACGATGAAACCATCACCCTTGCCTGCGCCTATCAAGGGCGAGATCCAGAATGCTCCCATGTCCGCAGCCATGACTGTTTTTTCCATTGCGACGAGGGATTCACGGTCAGTCATGAAATGAGTCGCTGTTTTTTCACCAAGATATGTATCAAACAGAAAGCGAATGCCAATGCTGGCTGGCCGTTCTGAGCGGTTTTCAACATTGATTTTAACAGAAATCCCCTCTGTAAGCGGGGTCTCACCAGCTTTAAGGAAAGTAAACTCCTGTGTGACCTTGAGCGCCGGAGAAAGCCAGACATATCTGGCTCCTGTTGGAAGGTCCTCTACTGTCTGACGAAATTGTCCGCTCTCGCCCATTACATATATAGTGTTGTTTACTACAACAGACAGTGATGTAGTACGCGGATCATTTGAAACAAGCAAAGGGAAAAGTTCCTTTCCCGATTCCCCCAGGGCTGAATAGAGTGAAAATTTTCCTGTTTTCTCATGCAGCACAATCTTGAGGTTTCCTTGAGTTTTCTCAAGTGAACCAAGAGGGAAAATAAAAACAGCAAGAAGCAAGAGCGGTAAAAGGAAACGCCTCATCACTCGCCCTCCAGATATGTTTCAAGCCATTTCAGATACTGTTCCTTGACTTCAAGGGCTTTTTCCTTTACTTCAAGCATTTCCATCTTTTTCCTGAGTTCCTCGGAAATATCCGCGGGCAATATTGTTCCGGTCTGGTCTGTGACGGGCTCACCCTTGAGTCTTGCGTTCTCAGTGGCAAGCTCAGCAGCCTGGGTTTTAAGCTTTTCCAGTTCAATTTCTTTTTCCGCGAGCTTTAGCTGGAGGTCGTTTACCTGGGGTGTACCAGTGCCACCTGTTCCGGATATTTTTGACTGGTAGGCAGCGATGGCCTGCTCATAGGTTTGTTCACGGCGCTGATATTCCTCTATTGAGACAAGTGAATCTTCGTAACTCCATTTCAAAAGCTTCAGGAGTTCCACTTCGCGCTTCCTGAATCCTACAAGGGAGGCACGGTACTGCGCAGCTTCTACCTTTGCACTGGCAGGATATTTTTCCATGACAGTTCTGTAGAACTTGAGTGCTTCATCAAATTTGCCCTTGGCAAAAAGGCATTCGCCAATCAGAAAATAGGTATTGGGGACAAAGGGCGATCCAGGGTATTTGTTAAGGAAATCCTCGGAAAGCATGATGGAGTTTTCCACATCACCCTGCTGGAAAAGGAGGCGGGCCTTGAGGTAATAGGCCTCTGAAAAATAGATATGGTCCTTGTAGTTCTTCAAAAAATACTCAAGATAGTCCGAGGCTTCCTTGAGCTTGTTCATGCCAAGGTATGATTTTGCGAGCATGAAATAGGCCACACTGTGGTAGTCAACAAGAGCTGGACTCTGGATTATAAGATTGAACTTCCCAACAGCCTCTGAATACCTTGAAGTCTGGAACAAATCAAGCCCCTCAGAAAGAAGGCGATCGGCATCAATATTTCCTGCAAACAGGAAAAAAGCCTGGAAAAAGAGCATGACAGAGAAGAAAATACGAAATTTCATAAAAACCTCTACCCCTGTTCTTTTTTTCGACCTTTCAAGGGCCAAACTGTATTGTTTTTCCGTTATTTGACTGCACAGCTCCTGATTGCCTGGAGGTCCTTTTTGGGGTCCTTTGATCCGAAGAATGCAGAACCCATGACCAGGACATCAGCTCCAGCCTGAATAATGGATTTGTATGTATCTCCGTTGACCCCTCCGTCTACCTCTATGTGATAATTATATCCCCTTTCCTCTTTTTTTTCTTTGAGGTATTCAAGCTTGTCCAGTGAAGCGGGAATGAATGCCTGGCCTCCAAAGCCAGGATTTACAGACATGACAAGCACAAGGTCTACCATGGAAAGTACTTCGACAAGAAGCGAGGCTGGGGTTGAAGGTACAATGCTTATACCGGCCTTTTTGCCCAGACCGCGTATTTTTTCCAGCAGCCTGTGAATATGCACACCAGCTTCCAAATGGACTGTGATATAATCCGCGCCAGCTTTGGCAAACCCGTCTATAAAATCACCTGGATTTGAAATCATTAGATGCACATCATAGACAAGCTTCGAAAGCGGTCTGCAGTCAGCCACCATTTTGGGGCCAAAAGTGATGTTGGGGACAAAATGTCCATCCATCACGTCAAAGTGGACCCAGTCCCCGCCTGCAGCTTCTATTCTGGAAATGCCATCCTTTATATTGGAAAAATCCGATGACAACAGGGATGGAGCTATTAATACCTTGTTCATAAGAATAACCTCACAGAGACACTACCATAATGAGAAGATGAAAACAAGGGAACAGGGGGTATCCCTGGGATACCCCGGAGTTTATAACGCTGGTTTCAGGAAGATGATTTCCCCTGTCTGGGTCCCTGCTACAATGACGCCCCTGGCCACCAGAGGACGGGCGGAAACAGGGTTCTTTAGCGCCAGAGACCAGAGTACTGCGCCATTTTGTTCATTGACAAGCTGAACATTACCGTCCGTCCTGGTTACAACGAGTTTTCCCTGCATGTAAGCTGGAGCTGCAGAGACATTGTCAATTGTAAAAAGAGGATTCCCGTTATGGGCAAAACCGAATACTTTGCTTCCTGCATAGACATAGACGCCAGCATTCCCAACCAACAGATTCTGATTAGAAAAACCAGGCGCGTCAATCTTTCGTTCCCAGACAATACGTTTAGCCTCAAGATCAACGCAGATAACATTGTTTTTCTTGTCAGCAAAATATCCCCTTGCACCTGCAAGTGTTATTGAAAGCGCAACAGGATCAGAGGCTGTTGTCTGTATGGTGAAAGAGTCCGGTTTTCCTGTTTGCAGATTCACAAATACAACACTGCCTATGGGATTGACTGTAACTGCAAAGCCCTTAAACATGGCAGGAGTCATCAGGATCGGGCCCTGGATTGGGATCTCTTTTACAAGCAAGCCGCTTTTGCCATCAAGCATCCTGATGCTTGAATCTGTTGGCAAAAGGATAAGCTCTCCAGCCGGTACAACTCTGCGGCCAAGCACGTGGCTTGAGGCAGAATCCAGCTTTATCCTGTGTAAAATCCTGCCTGCCATCGCATCCATAATGACCAGCTC
>RPPD01000030.1 GCA_003818675.1 Spirochaetaceae bacterium | reverse complement strand
AGCGAGGGATCAAGTTCCATATTGGAAATCCTGATCATGCTCTGTGCGTGCGAATGCTTGATCTTCAGCACACGGTTTACATAGTCGTCAAAACTAACACTGTACTTGTCGCAGAGTTCATGTGCCTGCAGGAGCACCTCGCCAAACTCGGTAATGAGCCTGCCATGCTCGGTGATAAAATCGCGCTTTATACGCTCTGTCAGTTCCAAAAAATCTTTATTTGAGAGAAATATGTTCTGGTAAATTTCCATCCGCTCGGCCTCAAAAAGGAGTTCGTGAAAAATGCTCCAGAACTGCGATGTATGAAACCTGGCGACACCAGGAGTAAGAAGCCTGGTAAACTGGAGGTGGTGCGCAAACTCGTGGATGGCCGTGTACATGAGCTGGTTGTCATCGGTGAAGTTTTTGTTGTGGAGGAGGATTTCCCTGGTAAAGGGCTTGTACAGGCCATTCACTTTACTGCTCTTCTTTCCAGTCATGATAACAGTGAAATCCTGGGCATCGGCCTTAAGTTTCAGGAGTTGTTCTTTTATCATCTCATTTGTCATTGTCTCCTCCGTTAGGACTCGCCATTTTGACTGTCATCATCCGGCAATTCAGGTTCCGGGTATTCCGGTTCGTTATCAACAGTCTCAGTTTCAGGTTCAAGAGCTTGCGGGCTTTCTGCTTCACCGCCTTTAACATCTTTTTTTCCTGAAAGACGGTCAAGTTCTGCCTGAAACCATATGATGCACTCAAGTATTGACCTGGCAAGCGGATGCGTTTTTAGCGAGCCTGCAAGGGATGTTGCGTCAGAAAAACAGAGGCGGGCAGTACGCAGGGTATGCGGGCTTTTGTTGCCTGCGTATTCAACTGTCGTGGAGAAACCCCGCTGGAAGAGCTTCTGGGCCTTGATGAGATTGTCCCTTCTCTGCCACTCGGAAAACCTGCGCAAGTACGTCTTGTTGTAAATCAGGAACACGCCAATAAAAACCGGATCATGGAGTTTTGCCCAGTAGACTATTTCGCGGAGAATGAGTTCGTTTCTCTTTTTGAGCTCAGGCCTGATTCTCATGCGCACTGAATAAAGTCCAGCGGCAAGGTAGTGCCTCAAGCTGTCATAAAACATGCGCTCTATGTCCCTTGCGCCAAGTACATCCCCGCCTCGTCCGTTTCCCAGAAGATATGACTGGAGCCGCTCGAGGTTTGATTTGGCTTCCTCGTATTCGTCCTTGAGCCTGATGAACGCGGCGCCAGCCTCTTCCCGGCCTGCTTCCTCACCAGGCTTTTTATCCAGATCAGGGTGGGTAATTTTACAGAGATTTCTGAATATCTTTTTCAGGTATTCCTGCGAAAGGTTTCCCTCGGCTATGAGGCGCTTTACGATAGAGTTTTTTCTGATCAGGGTTTCAATGTCAGCCATGGCCGCTACAACCCATAATAGGTCAGATCACCTGTAGAGGCAAGGCCAGGGTTTTTACATCTTCTCAGTCACCCTGTATTCCAGGTAGCGCCCGAAAATAAGACGGGTGTGAGCATTCAATCCCGGAAGCGCGGCGAAGAAAAGCCCCACAACCGGAATGAGCAGAAAACCAAAACTGGTAAGCACCTTGCGCCAGAGCGGATAGTTCTTGCATGCGGGCCGCAATCGCAGATCAATGAAAATGATCGCGAATACGCAGAATAGGCTGATGTTCATGAGGATAAAGGTGATAAAGGAAAGCTCAAAACCAAAAAAAGTGTAACTGTAATCTGAGCGTAAAAGATGCGGAGCGAGCGCGCCAAATGTGAGCACAAACCAGTTCACTGGCCACAGGAAATGGTCTTCAAGCACTTTTAACACACGCAGGGCTTTGTCGCGCCCAGGAGCGCGTTTGTCCAGGATTGCGTTCTTTATTATATAGGCGTCATCGCTCGCACCCCATGCCCATCGCTTGACCTGCTCATAGGTGTTGACGAACGTGTTCCAGAAACCCCTTGACTCCGCCGCGTCAGCAAAGACCGGCAGGAACACCGGCACGACATTTACCTCGCCTCCTGTGGCAAAATATGTCTTGAAGAAAATTCGGTAATCTTCCGGGATCACATCTGCATCCCAGAATCCAACCTCTTTGAGAAGTTTCCAGCTCATGGTGTAGGTGGAAAAGTTGATGAGCCGTTTGGAATATACGAGTGTAGAGATGTTGAAGGCGGTTGTGAGCCTGTTGAAAACCCTCATGGGCAGGGGAATCTTCTCTATATTGTTGTAAAACATCAGCGCGCCCTGGTAAATCTCGCGGTGTTGTTTATGGCTGGCAAGGAATTTTTCCGCGACCGCAGCAAAATGTTTTTGGTGAAAAACCACATCAGCGTCCGCGGAGGATATTGTCATGCACTCCTCGTCCCACTCGGGGTGCGAGTCAAGCATTTCATTGAAAGTCCTGGCGGCCCACGCGCAATTGGAGGACTTGCCCTTCACCTCGCCTGCGATGTTGCCGGGATGATATGAAAACAAAAGCGCGGCAAATGTGTCTTTAAACCTGGTTCTAAGCAGATACTCCCGGTTGGCATTGATTTCCTCGCCAGCCCGTTTTTCAAAGGCAATAACAGGAATGATCTGACCAGCAGGAAAATCCTGCTCGGCAAGACTTTGCAGGGTCCGCTCCAGTATGTGTTCAGGCTCCTTGTACGTGGGAATCACTATTACATGGTGCAGTTTTTCCCAGGCTGAATTCTGTCTGACTTTGGCCATGAAATCCATTTTTTTGCTTTTGCATATCCTGGCATAGGACCGGAGCATGCGAATGGCAATGGAGAACGAGCGATATACCCAGTAGAGATTGAAAAGCAGCACAAAAAGAGCCACGATATCGGGAAAAACAAGCGCTCCCCAGAAGGGAAAGAGAATGAGGTTCCAGCTTACGAAACCTGGAAGAATTTCCAGGATTCGCTGGCTGAGCCCTGGATATGACATTATAAATTTATCGATACGCATTTATATACCGCTCCTTGTGCGAGAACAATAAACTAACCGGAGATGCTAGCAGAGTAGATGAACTGTGTCGAAGACCGCAAGAAAACGGTCTTTCATCAAAAAAGCGTTGCTCATAATTATTTCTCTATTGCGAAGTCGATGCAGTTTATGCTCCCTGACTACCCCTGCCACGGGAAAATCAGGATAAAAAAACCTCCCACTGCCATGAGAGATCCATGCATCAGCCCAGATTTAGAGTGGCTTTAAAATACCTGGATAATGCCTGAAAGTCAAGGGCTTGGAAACCAACCTCATATTTTTTTCTACTATTAAATCTTCCCGTTTCTTGACGGTTTCACATATTTTGGGTATGTTTGAACATACCTGTTCCAGTATACTGACAAGGAAAAAAATCCATGAACACAAAAAAACTCCCATTTTCCAAACAGGAAATTGAGAAAATCACAGAAAAATACCCCACACCATTTCATATTTACGATGAAAAAGCCATTCGGGAGAATGCCAGGAAGTTTCTCGTTGCATTCAAGTGGGCACCTGGCTTCAGGGAATATTTTGCCGTTAAGGCAACACCCAACCCGGCTATTCTGTCAATTTTGAAGGCCGAGGGCTTTGGAACAGACTGCAGTTCCCTTCCCGAGCTTATTCTCTCGGAGAAAACCGGCATCCTGGGTGAAAATATCATGTTCACCTCCAATGATACGCCTGCGGTTGAATTCGTCAAGGCTCGTGAGCTCGGCGCCATCATCAATCTTGATGATATTTCCCACATAGATTTTCTCGCCAAACAAGCTGGAATGCCCGAGATCATCTGCTTGCGCTACAATCCAGGTCCACGCAGAACCGGGAACTCCATAATAGGAAATCCCGTGGAATCCAAGTACGGCTTTACCAGGGAACAACTATTTGAGGGTTATGCCCGGGTCAAGAAAATGGGCGTAAAGCGCTTTGGGATTCATTCGTTTATCATTTCAAATGATCTTGACAGGAACCATTACGTGGAAACTGCCCGTATGCTCTTTGAACTTGCGGTGGAACTGAAGAAAACCATCGATATCAGGCTGGAATTCGTCAACCTCTCCGGCGGAATAGGTATCCCGTACAAGCCTGAACAGGAACCGGTAGACATAGAAGCTCTGGGTCGCGAGGTAAAAGCGGCATATGACGAAATCATCAAGCCCGCAGGGCTTGACCCAATGAAAATTTTTACTGAGTGCGGTCGCTACATCACAGGACCATACGGTTATCTCGTCTCAAGGGTGCTTCACAAGAAGGATATATACCGCGAGTATGTTGGTCTTGACGCCTGCATGGCCAATCTCATGAGACCGGCGTTATATGGCGCCTATCACCACATAACTGTATTGGGCAGGGAAAATGCGCCAAAAACAAAAGTATACGATGTCACAGGTTCACTGTGCGAAAATAATGACAAGTTCGCCATACAGCGCGAGCTTCCGGAAATAGAGCCTGGCGACCTGGTGGTCATTCACGATGCAGGCGCGCACGGTTATGCCATGGGCTTTAACTACAACGGCAAACTCAGGTCAGCGGAGATGCTGCTTCAGGAAGACAAAAGCGTGAAGCTCATAAGACGGGCTGAAACAATTGAAGACTATTTCTCCACAATGATTTTTTGATTCAGGAGGTCTGGAATGGCAATTTCAAGGCTTTATACGGCCAATGCGCCCGAACCAGTCGGCCCATACTCGCAGGCTACGCTCGCAAATGGCTTCATTTTTACAGCTGGCCAGCTCGGCATAGATCCAAAAACCAAAGCCATTGTTGGCGATTCCATAGAAAAAGAAACACGCCAGGCCCTGGAAAATCTACGGCATGTGCTTGCCGCCGGTAACGCGGGATTTGCAGACGTGCTTTCAACAAACATTTATCTCACAGACCTGTCTGTCTGGAAAATTGTAAACCAGGTCTACGATCTGATTATGGACGGCAACAAACCAGCCCGGACCACAGTAGGTGTGTCTTCACTTCCACTGGGCGGTCATGTTGAAATTTCCATGATCGCGGCCGTACCCTGACTGACAGGCATAAAAAAACCGCCCCGGTCACACATGGCCCGTGGCGGTCGGCTATTATCCCTGTTATATAATCTTACCTGTTGCCTCTCTGAAAAAAAGCCAGAATCACAAAAACCGGAATGGCCACATACAGAATAAGGCTGCCTATGGAAGCTCCTGGAAGCAGTTCAGTGGTCCAGAATCCGAGACTGAAAATAAATGTGAAGAGCGTGATTATAAACCAGAGAATTCCTGCAATGGACAGGAAGAGATTCCTTCGCTGCGCGAGGTTCCATATACCGGCCACTGCGGCTGCGATTCCAATGATAAAATAAATGATATTCCATGTCATGGCGAGGCCTCCTTTATTATGGGAAAATATTATTACGAAAGCAGGCCACGGTCAAGAGTTTGCCCCAAAAGTATCTATTTGAATAAGGATACTTTTGGGGCAAACATTGGAGTTCTGTTTTATTCTATTTAAAGAAATGGAATAAAACAGAACTCCACAACTTCCTTAGGTATTGCTGATTATTTCTTGTGTGCCGGCTTCTTTGTCGCTACTGGTTTTTTCTTCGCCATCTTTTTCGCCACTGCTTTTTTGGCCACACCTGTCATGCCAGACTCGGCGATTTTGCAGAACTCGTCTATCCGTTTCCTGATCACATCCAGTCCCTTTTGCCAGAAGGATTCAGACTCAATGTCAAGGCCAATTTCTTTTGCCAAATCAACACAGGTCATTCTTCCTGTGAGAGAAAGTATCCGCTCATATTCAGCTGCAAAACCCTTGCCCTGCTCGCGGTATTGCGCGACAAGCGCCAGTCCAAAGAGCAGTCCGAAAGCGTAAGGAAAATTGTAGAAGGCGAGCTCACTCCTGTAATAGTGACTCTTGACTGCCCACATGTAGGGGTGAAGATATTTTTCATCGAGCGCGTCCCCGTAGGTTTCCATTTGCGCTTCTTTCATGAGCTTGCAGAGAAGTTCCGGAGAGAGTTCCTGTTTGACCCTCTCTTCCAATAGTTTTGATTCGAAAATATAGCGCGAGAGGATATCCACAATTATCTGGGTGGAATCCTGCAGGAAATGCTCGAGAGCGCTGGTTTTTTCCTGGCGCGGGAAAGTATCAAGGGCGCCCTCAAAGATAATATTCTCTGAAAATATCGAAGCAGTCTCTGCCAGGGTCATGGGATAGTCACGCAACAGTGAAGTCTCTTCCGCCAGCACATGGTGATGAAACGCGTGCCCGAGTTCATGCGCCACAGTCGTGACTGCACCGAATGTGTCATTGAAATTGCAGAGAACCCTGGACTCCTTTTTCTCCGGCAGGGAAATGCAGTAAGCGCCTCCCACCTTGCCCTTCCTGGGCTTTGCATCCACCCAACCAGAAGCAAAAGCGTTCTTTGCGAATCCAGCGAGCTTCTCTGAAAAATCGCCAAACCTGGAGATAATAAATTTCTGTGCCTGCGGGAAACTCCATGCCTTGCCTGATTTGCTCACAGGCGCGAAAAGGTCGAAAAAAGCGAGTTTTGGGAGATGGAGTATTTTAGCCTTGGCCGCAAGATATCTGCGAAAATCAGTAAGTGAGCTTTTCATGGAAGCAATCAATGTCGTAAGTGCTTTTTCTGACATTCTGGCCTGCAGTATTGAACGATCCAGAGTATCCCTGTATTTTCTGCGGCGATCCAGCACAACAGAAAAACCCTTGACACCGTTTATTGCAAAAGAGAGCGGAACCTTTGCCGTTTCCCATGCTGCAAGTTCCAGTTCAAAGGCTTTTTTTCTGACAGCCCTGTCAGGATCAAAGGCAAGACCCCGCAGTTCCGTGACAGTTTTTTTCCCCTTGCCTGGCCAGCTTGCCTGCAGGCTTGATGACATTGCCTCCTGCAGACGGCCCCACATGTCCCCGCCAGTGCGAAGCAGCTCCTCGGCAAGTTCTTCCTCGGGTCTTGACATCTGTCTGCTCTTTAGCAGGATCTGCTCGTGAATAAAAAAGGAATGCTGTTTGAGCTCCGGTTCCAGTAAAAAACACTCTGCAATGGAGCGTTCAAGCGAAGTAATAACCTGTCGGAATTCCAGAAGCGATGTCTTGGCTGGAATCTTGATCTCATCCAGCAGGTTCATCTGGTTTACTGCATCATAATCTTCCGTGTTGACGGAAAAACGCATGTATACCCACGAGTAGAGGTTTTCAAAAATATCGCTGAATGAATTACACAGTCTGATGTACTGCTTGAGCCAACCGATCTTCTCGCCATCGCTCCTGGGTATATTTTTTGCCAGATCAGCAATTGCATTCGCCTGTTTTCTGCACTCTGTGAGGTCGGAAGCATACTCCTCAGATGCTGTTCCTGGATATACAACATCCAGATTCCAGACAGGAAGCTCCTTCCTTGCTTGAAGCCTGCTCATTATAGACCGCCTATTACGACCAGGACCTGTGTTTTTTGCCTGTCATGTCAGCCATGTGTGTTGGATATACGTCTTCACTGATGTCATCTGGCTGGAACCACATCTTGATTTCCTTTTCCGCGGATTCCTCCGAGTCCGAACAATGGATAACGTTCTCCATGATGCCCTTCTTGTTGATACGACCGTAGGCTCCACGGATGGAGATGGGATCCGCCTCAAGGGGATTGGTCACTCCCGCAATCTTGCGTACGCGGTTAATGGCATCCTCGCCTTCGTAGACAAAAGCAAGAACGCGTTCGTACTCACCGCCGTATACCTTGCCGCAGAAATAGTCATAAAGGTCATTGAAAAACGGCTTTTCTACAAGGTGGGCATAATGCTTCTTGGCCTGTTCCAGGGAAACCTTTGTCACCTTGGCGGCTACAATTCTTAAGCGAGCCTCTGAAAGGCGGGTGATAATGTTTCCTGTAAGGGATTTTACAAGCGCGTCTGGTTTGAGGATGATAAGCGTAAACTGATGTTTTATTGAAGTTTCCATAGTGAAACGACTGTATAGAAAGTACTGAAAAACATCAAGTGGCAAAATTTGAATAAAAAAGGAGTCGATAGCCGATTTCAAAGCCTTGTTGAACTTTTTATCCTTTTTTTTTGACAAATCCTGCCAAAAAGATTAGAGTTAAATCCACAGAAAATTCGCAGTATTTATTTTATGAGGTGACCTGAATGGCTCCTGAAAAATCCAGAGCAAAGGGCATGCTTGCCCTGATTCTTATCATAAATGCATTGCTTGTCGCAATTGCCATATACCTGCTTGTAACAGTATTTTCACTGCCAGCTGAAAATACTTCTGTTCCAGCTCTCAGAACAATTCTATCGATCTTTGTAATTCTGGTGATTCTCCTTATATGCATCAGCCTTTTTTTATTTTTCAAGCAACAGTCTCCATTCAAAAAATTGGTAGAAATCTGCTCCTCAATAAAAAGACTTGATTTTACAATTAGAAATGCAAATCTATCCAGGGGTGATTTTCGCGAAATTGGGCTCTCGGTCACTGAACTGGTCACATCGCTGGACTCAATTTTTGGCATTATCAAGCGCTTGACTATCGCTGTGGATGCAACCCATGACGATCTGGTATCCGCCCTCACCCAGACAGGTGCCGCCTCCAGGGAAATGGTGGCGTCTATCAGAAACATCACATCCAGCCTTGAGAGACAGAAGACTTTCATTGAAGAAACCGTCGCGCAGGCTGAAAAGGTATCCACATCCACGGAAAGCATCAAGAATCACATAGAAAGCCAGTCCAGTGCAGTTGCAGAAAGCTCTGCCTCAATCGAGGAAATGGTCAGCTCCATCAACTCGGTGAGCAAGAGCGCGGAAAAAGCGGAAGAGATAAGCCGCCAGCTTGAGAAAATTGCGCGTGAAGGAGATGACCGGATCAAGACAATGTTTTCCGCCATCCAGGATATACAGGTAACCTCAAAAAAAATCGCCGAGGCAATAGGCGGTATCACCAAGATAGCCGCCACCACCAACCTGCTGTCCATGAACGCGGCAATTGAGGCGGCCCATGCAGGTGAAGCCGGCAAGGGATTTGCCGTAGTGGCAGAGGAAATCAGGAAACTTGCTTCTGATTCCGCCCGGGAAGCAAAGTCAATAAAGAAAAACGTCCAGGAAACACTGGAAAAAATAGCCCACGGTTCAAAACTTTCCGAGGAAACCGGCAAGGCGTTCAACGCAATCATGACAGATATCAACAAAACCGTAAAAATCATTATCGAAATCGCAAATGCCATGAGTGAACAGCGGATTGGAGCCCAGGAGATCCTCAAATCAATGTCGCACCTCGTCTCCCTATCCAATCTCATAAGGACTGGCGTAGTGGAGGAGACCGAAGGCAATGAAAAAATCACCTCCTCGGTAAATAAAATAGACGAGGTTGCACTTGAAATCCTCAAGGCTCAGCAGGAACAGATGAACGGCGGGGATGAGATAGAAAAAGCCTTGGCCCTGCTGCAGGATCTTGTAGTAAAGAACGACCATTCTATTGAGGAAATAAAAACTCAACTTTCGCATGTTAAGGTAAGCCCCCAATAACCTGGAAATAGGGGCTTTTTCTTCAATACAAAGCATGATACTCTTCCCAAATGATGAAACCCTTTATTGAAGGATACCCAGAAATAGCCCTGGAAATCATGAATGCTGCCACACAGGACAATGTTGTAACCCCTCACAATGTCTATCAGCAGGGTATTCACCAAAATAAAGCAATTATCACCAGGATTGTAAATGAATTATTGCTGCCAGGAAGCACAATTGAAGGATTTGAAAACCTCGTTGAGCTTTTCCAGCTCGCCAAAGATGGTAAATCCTGCCTGCTGTTCATGCAACATTTTAGCAATTTCGACCTGCCCAACATGTATGAACTGCTCGCCCGCCGCGGAAGCGAAGGCGAAGCCATCATGAACTCAATCATAGCCATCGCAGGACTCAAACTAAACGAGGAACATGATCTTGTCCGCGGTTTTACAGAGGCATTTACGCGCCTGGTCATATGCCCATCAAGCTTCCTCAAGGACATCACAGACGATGAAGAGCTCAAGGAAGCCAATATTAAACGCAATGCAATAAACATGGCCGCCATGTGGCAGCTCATGCGCTTGAAAAACAAGGGACACATCATTCTGGTCTTCCCGACTGGCACTCGTTACAGGCCATGGGACCCTTCAACTGGAAAAGGCCTGACAGAAGTATATCCCTACGTCAAGTCATTCAATTACATGGTCCTTGTATCCATAAACGGAAACACCCTCCGCGTCAATCCCAATGGCAAAATGGAAGAAGATCTCGCAACCAGGGATCTGGTCATATACTCGGTAAGCAAGGTCATCAATTGCCGTGATTATCGCCATGAACTTGATCATGAGCGGGTTAAAGAAGATTCACGCGAACACAACCACCACGATTCCAAAGAATTTATTGTTGATAGCATCATGGCTGAAATGAACCGCATGCATGAAGAAACGGAAAAAAAGCGAATGGAATTGCTTGCAGCCATTGAATGCAAGCCTGAATGATACTATCCGGCAAACTGTGCACGCCTTAAATTTTATTTACCTGTAATCGACAACAGTCAATTCTGCACAAGTTTTTCAATTGCAGGCCTGTTGAAACCTACGATTACATTTCCATTGATTTCTATTACCGGCACACCCATCTGACCTGATTTACGCACCATCTCCTCGGCTTTGTCTATGTCACGTGAGACGTCATACTCGGTATATGAAATGTTCTTCTCCTTGAAATAATGCTTTGCCATGGTGCAGTAACCGCAAGTAGGTGTTGTGTAAATTTTAACGCTCATAAGCTTCTCCTTCTCAGTAATTCTATATAGATATATTACTATATAGTATTCTGAAAGTCAAGCTTTTTTCAGGACTTGTACAAAAATATTT
>RPPD01000029.1 GCA_003818675.1 Spirochaetaceae bacterium | reverse complement strand
TTTCGTCCGCCACAACGCATGACGGGGAGTCCGAGAGCCTGACCGAGGCGCGCACTTCCTTGACCTCGTCTTTCAGGACCTTGGCGATGCGCTTGACCAAAGGCTCCATCGCCTTCTCCGTGTTCTTTTCATCATCGGTTTTGAGATCGGCGGCAGCGTCGGAGCGGTTGCCGCTCTTTAACTCCAGGTCCTTGAACTTGCCCACCGCCGGGATCACGATCTCGTCTATCTCGTCGTCCATTATCAGGACCTCGATCTCCTTCTGGCTGTACATTTCAAGGAGCGGGCTTGTGCGCAGGTTCTGCTCGCTGGAGCCGGTGATGTAATAGATGGACTTCTGGTCCGGCTTCATCCGCAGCTTGTAGTCCGAGAGGCTGGTGTATCCCTCCTCGCGCGTGGACTTGAAGCGGACGAGTTCGAGCAGGGCGTCCCTGTTGCCAAAGTCCTGATAGAGTCCCTCCTTGAGGGGCTTGCGGAACTCGGTGTAAAGCCCGCATACTTTTCCTTGTCCTGCGAAAGTGTTACAAGCTCCGAAAGAATTTTTTTCACGCTTGCAGCCCTGATATTCACAATGACCTTGTTTTTCTGGAGGATTTCACGGCTCACGTTTAATGGCAGATCATCGGAGTCTATCACTCCCCGGACAAAGCGCAGGTAGGAGGGGAGAAGTTCCTTTTCGTCATCAGTGATGAAGACGCGTTTTACGTAGAGCTTCACGCCTGGTTTGTAGTCCATCTGGAAAAGGTCAAACGGCGCTTTTTTTGGTATGAAGAAAAGGGTTGTATACTGGAGCGCACCCTCGGCATGGGTGTGTATATGCAGGAGCGGATCGTCAAAATCATGGGAGATGGACTTGTAGAACTCATTGTAGTCCTTGTCCGCAAGCTCGGTCTTGGGTTTTTTCCATATCGCGCTCGCGCTGTTTATCTGGTCTTCCTTGCTTGTCTTTTTTTTGTCCTTTTCCTCTTCATAATGAAGATAGATCGGGAAGGGGATGTGGTTGGAATATTTCTTAATTATTGAATCTATTTCCCACCGGTCCGCGTACTCAATGCCCTCATCGTTCAGATGGAGCAGCACGGTTGTGCCATTGCTATCCCTCTTGGCATCTTCCATTTCATAGCCGCCCTTGCCATCGCTCGTCCATTTTGAGGCAGTGTCAGTGCCGGCCTTTCGGGTTATGACTTCGGCCTGGTCTGCCACCATGAATATGGAATAAAAGCCCACGCCAAACTGACCTATCAGATTGGAGTCAATTGCGGTGCCTGGCGTAAGCTGCTGGAGAAATTTCTTGGTCCCCGAATTGGCAATGGTGCCCAGGTTTTCCACCAGTTCGTCCGCAGTCATGCCTATTCCTGTGTCAGAGACTGAAAGGGTTTTTGCCTCCTTGTCAAACATGATATCAATGCGCGGATTTGTCTTCATTTCCTTGAATGCAGTGTCGGTCAGGGTGAGGTATTTGAGCTTGTCCAGCGCATCTGAGGCATTGGAGACAAGTTCGCGCAGAAATATCTCCTTGTGTGAATAAAGCGAATGGATGATGAGGTGCAGAAGCTGGCTGACCTCGGTCTTGAAATTGTGCTTTGACATTTCTGACTCCTTTCAGTATCATGGGAAATCTTAAAAATATTTTCTTTTCCGGAAATATAATAAAAGCGCGGCGAAAAATCCACCGTGATTTTTCAAAAAATTGGAAAACGAAAGGGATTCGCACAGGGTATTTATATGGCCAATTCATACGAAAACTGCGTCTGGGTGGATTTTGACCTCCTGGAACGCTTTATGACCGACGTATTTGTAAAAGTGGGTATCCCGGAAGCGGACGCGGCAATTTGCGCCAATGTGCTCATCACTTCGGATAAACGCGGCATTGACTCCCATGGGGTTGGCCGCTTCAAGCCGATCTACATAGACCGCATAGAGGCCGGGATCATCAATCCAAAGACAGTCATAGACATCCTCCGCGAAGGTCCTACAACCGCGGTACTGGACGGCAACAATGGCATGGGCCAGGTTGTGGCAAAAAAGGCCATGCAGATGGCCATAGACAAGGCAAAACATTACGGAATGGGCATGGTCGTGGTCCGCAACTCCAACCACTATGGCATAGCCGGCTACTGGTCCCTGATGGCCATAAAAGAAAACATGATAGGTATCACTGGTACAAACGCAAGGCCATCAGTCGCACCGACCTTTGGCGTGGAGAATTTACTCGGAACAAATCCGCTGACAATAGGCTTTCCCACTGACGAGGAATTTCCCTTTCTGATTGACTGTGCAAGCTCCATAATTCAGCGCGGGAAGGTAGAGGTCTGCGCCCGCCTGGGAGAGGAAATCCCCATGGGCCTTGTAATCGACAAGAACGGTGAATCAAAAACAGATTCCCGGCAGGTGCTGGCCGACCTTATAGCCGGCGATGCCGCGCTTCTGCCCCTGGGCGGCATGGGCGAGGAAACTGCGGGATACAAGGGCTATGGGTATTCAACTGTCGTAGAGATACTCTCTGCCGCCTTGCAGCAAGGCGCGTTTTTGACGGCTCTTTCAGGATTCGCGGATGGCAAAAAAGTGCCGCATAAGCTCGGACATTTCTTCATCGCCATTGACGTAACTGCATTCACGGAACCCGATGCGTTTAAAAAAATCGCAGGCGATATCCTGCGCACCCTGCGTAATTCCAGGAAAATGCCTGGCCATGACAGGATCTGGACAGCCGGGGAAAAGGAACACGACGCCTGGCTTGCCAGGCAGGGGAAGGGCGTTCCTGTGGATGCAGAGGTCCAGAAGGAATTCATCGGGCTGAAGAAGAAGTTCGGGCTTGACTTGTACCGGTTCCCTTTTGAAAAACAGGTTTAATGAAAAAATTGCCGTTTTCATCACCCTTTGACTCAAGTCCTGTTTACTTCAAACAGAGGACATCCTCCACAATGGTTGATGCTGTTGCTGTCGCGGACATGGGAGGGCCTCCTGGAACTGTGGTCGCGGCAGGATTCCAGGAACAGGGCAGGGGCAGAAAGCCGGGCCACGTCTGGGATTCTCCCGCGGGCAAGAATCTGCTGTTTACGATTTATCTTGAAAATATTTATTTCCAGGACAGGCCTACGCTGATCCCGCTTGCTGCTGGTTTGGCAGTGGCCAGGGCTGTCACGGACTGCTGTTGTGTGGGGGCTTGTATCCGCTGGCCAAATGATGTTCTTGTAAATGCCTGCAAGGTCTGCGGGATCCTTTGCGTTGCCAAAGGATCCCGTCTGTTCGCGGGCATCGGGATAAACTGCAACCAGACAAAGTTTCCAGAAGAGTTTTCAGGGAGCGTGACATCGCTTTGTTGCGCCACAGGCAGGAGAGTTGACCGTGATGGGCTTTTCAAGGCTGTGCTGGAACAGCTATACCGCTGTCTCATGCTGCCTGATCCAATTCCAGAGATAATGAGAATGCTCTGGATACCCGAAGGAGACTGCCTGTATGTTCCAGAAAGCAGTCAGGGTGAATTTAATGAGAGCATCAGGCCAGTCTGCGGCAAGGTGCTTGGCATAGGGAAAATGGGTGAGCTGTTGTTTCTGTCTGCTGGTGCAAAGACGCCGCTGAAAGTAATATCTGGCAGCATTCGCGCTGCTACATGAGTATATTCTCACCCATGATGCTGACGATTATCTTGAATGCAAGCATCATATATTGGGTGAACGGATAGAATATTATTTCCGCAGCTTCCCTGGAAAAGCTCAAGAGCATGAAAAGCGCCAGGAAGCCTATACTGCCCATTCTCCTGAAAACCTCGGTCGTCTGCGGGAAGATCGCGGTGATGATGGAAGATCCGTCCAGAGGCGGGACCGGCAGGAGATTGAAGATAAACATAATCAGGTTGAATCCGCCCACATACAGCAGGGTAAATACCGCCGAGGATGTGGGATTTTTAGTGATCAGGGCGATAGCCACGGACAGGACAAGAAATAATCCTGAAAGCACGAGGTTCATTAAAGGACCTGCCGCGACTGAAGCAGCGTAACCCAGGCGCTGGGGTTTCATATTGGCTGGATTCAGCCGGACATATGCACCACCCATGAAAAACTGCCCTGTAAACCATGTGATTGCAGGCAAAAGGACGCATGTAAAAAGCGAGCGCTTTATGTGCGGGATCGGGTTCCATGTGTCAAAGCCGTCCTGGGCAGGCTGGGTGTCGCCAAAGAGCTTGGCAATTTTTGCGTGGGCCGCCTCGTGCATGCCCACGGAGAGCACAAGGATGACATATGCCAGGATCATTTCAGCCGGGTTTGTAGTTAAATCCATGCTATGCACTATAGATTCTTTACGGGTAAGAATCAAGGAGCGGATTATATGGAGATACCGCTTGATGGCAGAAAAAATATCTGCTGTTGATAAGAAACAGTCAATGATATAGAATTATAAACCTCATCATGGAGAGGGGATGGAATGATTCCAGGCAAACAGAAAATACCTCGCAGGACGCGTAATCCCAGGACCATAATTGCCATCACGTTCCTGTTTGCAGCCACGGCCGCGACAGCGGTCGCATTTGGCATTGCCGGGGTGTCTTCTCCTGAAAAGACCCCGGGTTTTGCACCATCCATCACGGGCCAGTCAGGCAACATGGTCGCCGGCATTCCGGTGAAATTCCCCTTTGAAGATTCGGAGTGGTTTGCGGATCCTGCAGGCATACTTCTGGTAGTAGACCGAGAAACCGCTCTTGCAGGAGATTATGTTCCACCTGACCTCGTTGTGCTCTCTTACCACGGGATAAAGACAAAGTCCAATGACCAGCTTGGCCGCAGGATTGTCACGCAGGACCTGCGGATGATGTTTGATGATGCTAAAATAGAAGGCCATACTTTTTATATCTTTTCGGCCTACCGCTCGTTTGAAACACAGCGCCAGACCTACAATTACTGGGTGGAGAAACTGGGCAGGGCCGAGGCTGACAGGTCCTCTGCCAGGCCCGGCCATAGTGAGCACCAGCTTGGTACCACCTTTGACATTTCCGCCACTGATTTCAAGGGCGATGTCTTTGTTGACTTTGGCAAGTCTGATGCCGGCATATGGCTCGCCGCCCACGCGTTTGAATATGGATTCGTCATGTCATATCCTTTGGAAAGCGAGCCAATCACCGGATACATACATGAGCCGTGGCATTTCAGGTATGTAGGCCATGAGCTCGCCATGATAATACACGAGAAGGGCATGGTCCCGTCTGTCTTGATCCGTGAGCTGGAACAGTTCAGGCAGGAGAACAAACGGGAAAATGGGACAACTCCGATTCCTGGGGCCGCAGAGCCCGGACATGAACAGCAGCTTCAGGCAAACTCCAGTCTGAGCAAGGCAATACAGAGCACTGTTCCAAAGCCCATCACGCTGGAATTGCTTACAGTCAACAAGGAGGATCCATGAAAATAAGGTACAATGCGCCAGTAACGCTCACGTTCGCCCTGGCCAGCACCGTCATTCTTGCAATTTCCCAGGTAATCCCGGATTTCATGTCCAACTTTGTTGTGCCCGGGAGTACATACCCGTTCAACTTTTTTTCATTGGACCTGCTCCGCCTGATCTCCTACACGATCGGCCACGGGAGCTGGGAACACCTCATCGGCAACATGTCGTTCATGCTCCTAATAGGCCCAGTACTCGAGGAAAAGTACGGCTCCGTGCGCATTTTCATCATGATGGTCATTACCGCCGTGGCCTCTGGTCTTTTTAATGTGTTCTTCCTGCCTGATCCCTCGCTCGGCGCGAGCGGAATTGTCTTCATGCTTATTCTGCTCATCTCCATCACCAATGTACGCAAGGGCGAGATTCCCCTCACGCTCATCGCCGTGATCGCGGTCTTTGTGACAAAGGAAATCTTTTCCATGCTGTTTGAAAAAAACAACATAAACGAGATAGCCCATCTCTTAGGCGGACTATTCGGCGGCTTTTTCGGCTTCCTGTTTGCGCATGAGAAAAAACAGAAGGAAACGACCCCTGAAAAACCCGCGGGTACAAACGTCTCCTACACAAACACCTGATCTGGAGTTTCGATGCATTCCTTGGACGTGAGGTATTTATTGTTTATTGCCGGGACACGCCGGGGCCGGTATCAGCAGGTGTTCCGGTTTTGATTTCTGAATACCATTGAAAATTTTGTGTGGCTTTGAACATGGGCATGTCGTAAAACTTTTTATCCCTGTAAAAATAAGCGCCGCACCCCAACTGGACATTGTTTTTTGACAGGATATTCGCCCTGTGGCCTGAGGAGTTCATCCACATCTTCAGGACCTCGTCTGCAAAAGCCAGATAAGTGTGTGGAAGAATAGGCCTGCCATTGTAGGAGTAGCTGAACTTGCCGGTTGTTGACAGAGGGAAGACTGATTTTCCCGCTGTGTATTGAATGCCGAATGCTTCTGCAATATTCTCCGCAATAAACGGGTTTGTAATGCCGGCAAGCTTTGCCCGGTCAGCAGGATTGTATCTTTGTCTGTCCGTGCTGTCCTGATGGCTGAAAAAGCCCTTTTCGGCCATGCGCTTTGAATGGTTGTACGCTGCAATTTCCAGATTTGGAGAATGCGGGAGTGTGGCAAGGCGATTTTTAACACGTATCTCGTTTGTAACAAAATAGATTGCAGCGTGGAGTCTTGGATAATCAATCTTATTGAAATTGATTGGCTCGAGGAAAAGGGGATTTTCCCGGAAATTCTCCTGTGAAGTGGTGCTGTAATATTCGGCTTTCCAGCCAACAGACCCGGATTGTGCAGTTGGCGAAATGTTCTGGCTGTTTCCCGGCTTGGGTCCGGGATCGGCAAAGCCTATGCATGCCGCCATGAAGATAAACGTCGCAGTGTACGCAATTTTTACTGTAATACTAAAAACACTTTTTCTGCCTGTACTCTCCAAAGCATGTATCAGCTTCATGACAGCCCCCTCTCTATAATGTAACCCATTCATTTGGAAAATCAAGGAGAGAAAAACAGGATAAAATTGATTCCTGTCCATGCTGTCCCGCTTCCCGTGATTTTTCTCAAATCACTTATATTGCCTTCCAGACGTAATGTGTTTGACATCGCTTCCATGGAAGCGTAGACTGTTATTGTTCGGATGACCGTTGTTGCTGGACGGATCAAATCCGACAAAATCATAAAAAAGGAGGTGGAGCAATGAAGCTCTCACTGGATACTCTTGGAAAGGGCTTTTCCCTAAGCCTCAAGTCTGTCCCCAATATTTCAGCTTTTCTGCACCTGTTGATCGGGATGGCTGGTATGGTTTTCATGGTGGTCATTGGCGGACTGACAAAAGTACCTTTTATCATAGGTTTTTTTACTATAGCAGGCGCTCTTTTTTTGCTGTATTGCTTCTTTAGGTCTGCCTATATTCTCAATTACATGGCCATAGCTGAACTTCGTGACAACAAGACTGTGCCGCACTCTGAGGCTGGAAAAGCATTCAACGCTCAGCAGATTCAGGTGCTTCTACTGCCAGTGATTTTTGCAGGAACTGTTTTTGTGGAATATCTGATCTTCAACGGAATAAAAGAGATCGAGTCAATTGAGGGGAATTTCGCGCTGTCTTCAATACTGGGCTCGCCATTTTTCATTATCAATATGATAATTGCCTTACTTCTTATTCTGGGTGTAGGTATATTTCTTCCCATCATGATTGACCAGAAGAAGGGCGCCATAGGCTCAATCAAGTCAGTTGTAAAGATGATCAAACAGCAGTTCCTGCGGGTTCTTGTGACCCAGCTTGCAGTGATCCTGCTTGTCCTTGTTGTGTTTCTTCTGATTAACACTGCATTTGGTTTTGCCGGCCAACCCCTTGTTGGTTCAGGAAATATATTCCTGCCTGATTTAAGCCGGATAACTGAAGGCTTTGGGAATGTAGGGGGGGAATTTGCACAATACATGGCAAGCGGTAATGCTGTTGCAATTATCTTCGGGATTCTGCAGATGATATTTGCCGTCGTAATTATATCTGCGATTGCCGCTTATCTTTTTAATCTCTTCATGTGTCTGTATTCATTTTTTTATCTGAGTTTCCTGAAGGAACACGTTAACTTCAACGAATGACAAGTCAGTTCCTGTGGTGGATTTAGGTATGATTGTAATCAGTGTAACAAGAAGAAATATTTGATTCACACATATTTTTCCGGTTGGGGGTCAAATGATTCGTATTTCTGACCTGGGAATAATCGGGAACTGCCGCAGTGCGGCTTTAGTGAGCCGGGATGGTTCGGTTGTCTGGAGCTGCCTGCCTGATTTTGACTCGCCTTCCATATTTGCAAAAATACTTGATGAAGAAAAGGGAGGAGAACTCGCCATACTTGCAGAACCGGGCGCGGTAGTCAATCAATCCTATCTTGACAGGACGAATGTACTCTCCACACGCTTTTCAACAAAGCGGGGGGACTTTGAAGTGCTGGATTTCATGCCTGTGTACACCATAGAAGATTCCTGGTGCCTCGCCCCGGAACTCTACAGGTATATCCGCGTAATCTCTGGTGAACCTGTTGTCACAATACGCTATAAACCCATGCTCAACTACGCCAGGTTTGCCACTGTCTCCATGGATTTTGGCGAGTACATCAAGAGCTGGACGGATAAGGGAGACTACCATTCAGTCTATACCTACTCAAACCTTCCGCATGAAGCCCTGATAGAGGAAAAACCTGTCACGCTTGTGCATGACTCGTTTATCCTTGTGAGCTATCATCAGAAACTTGTACCAGTAGACACAGAGCGTGTATTTGCGGAAATGGAACGCACCAGGGTTTACTGGCTCAACTGGGTAAGCCGCAGCGGTCCTTTTGGAAACTATGACAAAGAAATTGTCAGAAGCGCGCTCGTGCTCAAGCTTCTCACATACCAGAAAACAGGCGCTGTCATCGCCGCTGTAACCACATCCCTCCCTGAACATCCGGGCGGAGAGCGGAACTGGGATTACCGCTATTGCTGGGTGCGTGATGCCTCAATGATCATCAATGTGCTATGGGACCTCCGGCACCGTAACAGCGTCAGGAAATTCCTGCGCTTTCTTTTAAATACAATGACACGCAAGGCTGATACCATCCAGATACTCTACGGTGTGCGCGGCGAAAAGGACCTGACAGAAGAAACCCTGGAACACCTGGCAGGATACATGAACTCGCGGCCGGTACGAATAGGGAACGCAGCGTACACCCAGAAGCAGAATGACATTTACGGCATCCTGATGGATGTGATCTATACAAGCTTTGTGCATTTCCCCACGACTTTACCTGAGAGCGAGGAGCTTTGGACAACAGCCCGCTATATCATGAATACTGTGGAGGACAACTGGCACAAGCCAGACCGCGGCATCTGGGAAATCCGCAAGGGGAAAAGGCATTTTGTTTTTTCCAAGGTTCTTTCATGGGTTGCTGCGGACCGGGGAGTTGCGCTCGCAAGGCTTCTTGGGCGGCAGGATTTCATACAACCCTGGATAGCATTACGGGAAGCAATCAGGGCGGACATAGAGGAGCTTGGGTGGAACAGGGAAAAGCAGGCTTATACACAATCCTACGGTTCATCTGATCTGGACGCTTCGCTTCTGCTTTTGGAAAGTGTCGGATACTGCGAACCCTGCGACCCAAGATATAAAAGCACGGTTATTGCATGCCGCAGCGAACTCTGCAAAGACGGTCTTGTCTACAGGTACAGGAACAAGGATGATTTTGGCACGCCACAGTCTGCCTTTGTCATCTGCACTTTCTGGATGATAGACGCTCTCTGGAAAATCGGGGAAAAAGCCGCTGCCATGGCGATGTTTGAAAAAATGCTCTCATGTACAAACCATCTTGGTCTTTTAAGCGAGGACATAGATTTTCAAACCCGTGAGCTTCTTGGAAATTTCCCTCAAGGGTATTCACATCTCGCATTGATTAACACTGCAATGCTGATAAACAGGGCTGACGGAGATCAATCCTCATTCCGGTTCATAAGCCCATAGGCAAAAAGGGGGCAGGAATTGCGTCTGATAATATTATCCAACCGCCTCCAGGTCACTGTGACAGAGGGAAACGGAAAGCTGGTGTTTGAACCGTCAGCTGGCGGACTTGCCACAGGGATCAAGTCGTGGCTTTCAGATTTGAATGATATTGATTACCTTTGGGTGGGATGGCCTGGAGGCGGACCTTATTCGGATCAACCAGATTTGCGTGAACTGCTTCATGAAAAATACAATTCCCATCCTGTATTCGTGGAAGAAAAAAATATGGATTTGTTCTACCACGGTTTCTGCAACAAGACTCTCTGGCCGCTTTTCCACTATTTCCCGTCGCTTACTGTTTTTGATGAACAGCTCTGGGAAAATTATCGTGAGGTCAACAGGCGCTTTGCAGATGAAGTGCTGGGGATTCTCCGGGATGGTGATGTGCTTTGGATACATGACTACCATTTCCTTCTTGTAGCCGCAATGATCAAGAAGGAGAGGCCGGAGATTCCAGTGGGATTGTTTCTGCATATACCGTTTCCAACTTTTGAAATATTCCGCCTGCTGCCGCGTAAATGGGGGAAGGAAATCCTTTCCGGCATGCTGGGCGCTGATCTGGTGGGTTTCCACACCTATGATTTCATGCACTATTTCCTCCGCTGCGTTCTGCGTATCATGGGGTTAAACCATGACATGGGGGTTGTTGATCTTGGGCACAAGTATACCAGGGTTGGCGCCTTTCCAATGGGGATTAATTTTGAAAAATATTCCGGAGCCTCTCATATATCGTCTGTAAAAAAAGAGCGCGATCTTCTTGACAAAGAATTCCGGACATTGAAAGTAATATTTTCCGTGGACAGGCAGGACTATACAAAGGGAATATTAAACCGCCTGGAGGGGTTTGAATTGTTTCTGGAGAAAAACCCTTTTTGGAGGGGAAG
>RPPD01000028.1 GCA_003818675.1 Spirochaetaceae bacterium | reverse complement strand
GCCTGATAGTGGATTATAATGGGAAAACCCTGGTTATGCTATCCCTGAAGCGGGACACTTTGGAATACAAGGCTTTGGTTTGTCTTGCTGAAAGACCGCAGATTCCCGTAAATTATGCGTTGGAAAGGGACATGAAGTCAAATCTCATATATGTCCTGTTCGGAATGCAGCTTGACAAGGTCAGCTCCAGCATGTGGAGCAACTATTATATTATAAAGCGGGTGATCACCGGCTCTACTGCGGATGAACTGGGACTGTCTGTAAATGATCCAATCACTATCATGAACTGGATGGTTTTGCCAGAATACAAAGCGGTTGCGATTCAGCTCATGGTAAAGAGACGGAAACTCGGTTTTCTGGAGACGGGTATCCAGCTTCTGTCGCTAATGGAGACTTCCAACTTTATTTGAGGTGTATCCCCGGGCGCCCTGTTTTTTTCTGATTTTAAATGCAACAGTTTTTCGAGATACCCTTGATTTCCTCGTTATAAATCCGGTACAATCATGTCAAAGAGATGCATCACATCCTCATTGTCGAAGATGAAAAGATTGTCGCCACAGATATCAGGTACATGCTCAAAAAAATTGACATGACCTCAACTGATATCGCAAAATCCGCCAATGACGCTTTTGAAAAAATAGAGGCAAAAAGACCTGACTTGATCCTCATGGACATTAACCTGTCAGGGGATATTGACGGGGTCCATGCAGCTGGTATCATCCAGAAAAAATACAGAATTCCTGTCATGTACCTGACTGCATATGCAGACGAGAAGACCGTGGAGAGGGCAAAGCATACAGAGCCCGTGGGCTATCTGCTTAAGCCATTTAATGAGATAGAACTGAAAACAAACATAGAGATTGCGCTTTACAAACAGAAGATAAATGAGAAACTTAAAAAACAGGAGCTATGGCTTTCGAGCACCCTGACAAAAATCGGCACTGGAATTATCAAAACAGATGAAAAAAGCGCAATAATACTGATGAACAATGTGGCAGAACGCTTTGCTGGTACAACATTGGAAAATGCCGAGGGAAAGCTGATTTCTGAAATATTTGCATTTCTTGATATAAAGAAACAACAGATTCTTCCCCGGAGTCTGCTTGAGGAAAAGCCTTCAAACGTTTTTCTCCAGAACTCTGCAGGCTGGAGCTTCCCCGTTGCGCTCACGCTCCAGAAAATAGAGGATGAATCGGAAAGCGGATATGTTTATTTCCTTCAGGATTTGTCAGAAAAGCTGGGTGCAGAGAAAAAAATCCGGAGTACTGAACAGCTTTTGAAGCGCACGTTTGAGAGCCTCCAGGACGCCATTCTTATCATGGATCATAGTTTTACAATAATTGACAGCAATACTGCCGCCCAGAACCTCTTCGGTATTTCAAAAATAAGACTGCCGTACAAGCGGGTCCAGGATTTGTTTAAAGACAATCCAGGAAGTCTAAAGATATTTTCAGAGGTTCTATCGCATAAGGCCTTCCTCAGGCGTCACGAAATTGCGTTGTACGACAGGAAAAACGAGTTGTTTTTTGCGGAAATCACTGTGGCTCCACTTGTGGATGAAAATGGTGAAAACACAGGATGGGTATGTGCAGTAACGGATATCAGAGAGAGAAAAATATATGAGAGCATGCTAAAAGAGGCCAAGGAAGATGCTGAAAGTGCGAACAGGGCAAAGTCCGAGTTTCTGACGAACATGAGCCACGAACTACGGACTCCGCTTAACAGTATTATTGGAATGACTGAACTGACACTTGAAACCCAGCTTACGCGTGACCAGCGGGAATATCTTGAAATTGTAAGACAGTCATCGCTTTCGTTTCTGCAGCTTTTAAACACCATACTGGATTTCTCAAAAATTGAAACGGGTAAAATTGAACTTGAGCAGACTGATTTTGATTTAAGGAAGACAATTCATGACACAATTGATGTAATGAAGGTACAGGCCATTAAGAAGGGAATCTCAATGAGCCATGAAATCGGGAATGATGTACCCAATGGCGTAAACGGAGATCCCTTGAGACTGCAGCAGATTCTTGTCAACCTCATAGGTAATGCCATAAAGTTCACTGATGAAGGATATGTGCGTTGCTCGATTGATGTGCAAAAAAAAGATAATGAAACAGTGACACTGGTTTTCTCGGTAGAGGATACAGGCATAGGCATTCCAGCAGACAAGACCAGCATAATTTTCGAGAGTTTTAAACAGGTGGACGGATCCACAACCAGGAAATACGGTGGAACAGGACTGGGACTCGCAATTTCAAAGCGTCTTGTTGAATTGATGGGAGGGGCAATCTGGGTTGAATCAAGAAAGAGACGCGGAAGTCGTTTTGTCTTTACTGCTGAATTCTTTATGTGCGACCAGAGCCAGTTTGAGAAAGACGAAGATTCATTGAATGCCCGGAAAGAAATTCTGCCTATGGAATTGAGTGTTCTTGTCGCTGAAGATGATCCGAGCACACAAAAAATGATCAGGCAGGCGCTGGAGAACAGGGGAAGCACGGTTGTATGTGCACAAGACGGGAGGACAGTGCTGGAGCTGTTGCTGCGCACCCCATTTGACATTTTACTTCTGGACACAGAAATCCCTGTAATAGACGGATATGAAATTGCGAGGGAAATCCGCTCTATGAGGGAAAAGCCTGCAGTTTCGAAAATGCCAATCATAGCCATTACCACAAATGCGCGTAAAGAGGACTTGGAGAAGTGTCTTAAAACAGGAATGAATGGTCATATCCCAAAGCCTGTACAGATAAATGAACTGGTCAACATGATCAAATCCCTTATAAAAACAGAAAATGACAGGAGCCAGGTTGGAGAATTTTATCCTGTACAGGCTGAATTTGGACAGGTGAAGGGAAAAAGTGTATTTTGTGAAAGGAAAGAACTATTGGCAAGCCTTCAGGCAATGGGTCGGGCAATAACAGAAAAAGATTTTTTTATGCTTGAAAAAGAATCCGAATCTCTTTTACACTATGCTCGTGAGCATAAAATGGACTCGCTTGCGGATGAGGCATTCAGAATGAAACTTGCAGCGAGAAAAATAACCATGAAACGGGCACGTGAAATTATGGTGCGGCTTAAAAAAGCTGCTGTCATCAGTTAAAATGCAGCCCTTTGATGGAAAATTATTTAAAAGATATGAAATAAAGAAAGGAGTGGTTTGATCATGAGAGTACTAGTGGCAGAGGACGATTTCGGGAGCAGGAAACTTCTCCAAAGCATATTGACTGAATACGGTGAATGCGATGCTGCGGTTGACGGTGAAGAAGCTGTGCAGGCGTTCAAGCTTGCATGGAAGGAAAAGCGTCCTTATGACCTTGTGTGCATGGACATCATGATGCCCAAGGTCAATGGGCAGGAAGCCTTAAAGGCAATACGTGACTTTGAAAGGGATACTGGCGTAAAACCATCACAGGAAGTCAAGGTAATAATGACCACCGTCCTGGATGATCCAAAAAACGTGATAGACGCCCTTTACAAGGGAGGCGCCTCGGCATATGTAGTCAAACCCATCAACAAAGAAAAATTCTTGAAAGAAGTAAAGGAACTGGGACTGTTATAGCAAGGCCATACAAATAAAAATCTTTCCTGTTTCCAAGGCTGTCTCTTCTTTTTACGCTTTTTTACCGATATAAATATGGGGATCTTTAGAAATCGCCTGTATAAGGCGGGAAAAGGTTATAGGTGGAGGTCGGGTGGGCAGGATAGTCAAATCCATAGGTGGATTGATCCAGAGCGTCAGGCGTGAGAAACTGGCAAATCTTTTCCTGATAGTGTTTCTGACAGTGGTGTTGGGCGCAGCTTTGGTGTATGTGTCGGAAATCACGGCCAACAGCAAGGCTTTCACGGGTTTTGGGGATGCAATATGGTGGGCGGTTGTGACTGTCACAAGCGTCGGATATGGAGATTTTGTTCCACAAATGCCCGTGGGGCGTATAATAGCGGGTATCCTCATGTTTTTCGGAATCACGCTCATATCAATTCTGTCTGGTACTGTTGCCAGTATCATAGTTGACAGAAAAATGAGGGAGGGTCGCGGTTTGGAAAATATAAAGCTGAAAAATCATACTGTCATATGCGGCTGGAACCAGAATGCCATTCGTCTGCTTGACGAATACGCGCAAAAAAAGGGAATGAAAAAAAGCGAGCTCGTACTGGTCAATGACATGAATCCTGAGGATTTCCAGTCAATCGCCGCTAAATATCCTGATATTGAGATTGCCTTTGTCAGGGGTGATTTCGTGAATGAAAATATTTTGGCAAAGGCAGGAATAGGGACAGCACGCTACGCAATTCTTCTTGCTGACACGGGAAGGAAACCCGAGCATGGAAGTCCTGATGAACGTACCATTCTCGCAGCCCTGGCAATAAATGCCTCGAACAGTGAAATATTTCTCAGCGCGGAACTTGTGAATTCCAACAACGAACAGCACTTAAGGCGCGCACATGTTGATAATGTAATAGTTAACGGTGAATTCAATGCATTTTTATTCTCGACGGGAGTGCGTGAATCGGGAATTCCAGTCCTTATAAAAGAGATTCTGTCAAACAAAAGCACAAATTCATTGCGCCAGGTTGAGATTCCTGCAGGATTTTTCGGGAAGAGCTTCAGTGACCTTTCCGAGCATTTCATGAAAAACGGAAAGGGCATACTCATTGGCTTTATTTCAAATGAAAAAAAGATGACTCTTGATGACATTCTTTCGGATGATTCATCTGCAATTGATGCGTTCATAAAGCGAAAATTCCAGGAAGCTGAGATTGATATAGCCGAGGAGCAACAGGCAGAAATGGAAATAAGGCTGAATCCAGGACTGGAATATGTAATCAGGGAAACTGATTCCGCTTTTATTATTGGAAACGCATAAAAAGCGGGGGACTTGCATGAAACATGATATCATTGTCAGGAACATTAAAAAAATTGCCCTTTTTGATTCTATTGATGAAAATGAGATGGACAGGTTCGCCTCTGTCTGCAGGCCGGTGGATGTCAAGGCAGGATCCATTCTCATGCGTGAAGGCGATGTTGGGAGCTCAATGTTTCTTTTTTCATCAGGAATAGTGGATGTGACCAAGAATCTTACATTAAAGTCCGGAAAACAGGGATTCTCAAGTGCGGAAAAGTCTATGGTGAAACTGGATGCAAACCACGCACCATTTTTCGGAGACATGGCAATGTTTGAAAATGATGTACGCAGCGCCACAATTACGGCTTTTACTGACTGCCTTCTGTATGAGATACAACGATCGGATTTTGAAGCCTATTGTCATGAAAATCCTGTCATGGGATACAAACTGATATCAAGGATAGCTGTCATTTTGTGTGAGAGAGTCAGAAAGGGAAACCAGGACGTTTTGAAGCTTACAACTGCCTTGAGCATTGCTTTGTCGAGAGGATCGATCAAATGAAGAGATTTATTGTTTTTTTATCAACTGCATGTCTTGCTGCTGCAGTGTTGTTTGCACAACCCGTAGAAACAGGTGAGACTGCACCTGTAGCGCCTCCAGTAATCCCTGCATCCAATTCCGGCAGCATCAGGGCATTCAGGCAGCTTCAGATAGGAATGTCAATAGAACAGGCCAAGAACATACTGCAGAAGGATCCATATTTTAACTATCGCGGTGATCCCGATGTGTATTTTACTCCCACAAGGCAGCAGACGCTGATTGAATGCACGGGGAATGGATATATAAAGCGTGCCTATCTGCAGTTTGTAGATGAAAGGCTTTTTGCATTTATTATTGACCTGAACGAGGAACTGATAGACTATTATACACTTTACAGGACATTTGAAGAAAAATATGGTGCATTTAGAGAGTTTTCCCCTCAGTATGTTACATGGGAAAAACAGGAAATAAGGCTTTCTTTGGAAAAACCTCTGACTGTAAAATATCTTGACATAAAAAAGTTCACACAAATCAAGGATGAAGGAAGGGCGGTCCAGACAGAGGAGGCCAAGTCCCTTGAACAGTTTCTTGAAGAGTTTTAGTATACAATTATGATAACACTATCTAGGGGAAAAGACTCATTCATAGTTAACACGCGACACCCATGGATCTTCCGGAATGCCATAAAGAGGGCGGAAGACATATCCAATGGAGATATTACTCCTGTTTCTGATTCGAATGGGAATATCATTGGTTATGGATTCTATTCATCAGAAAGCAAAATTGCTTGCAGGATGATATCATTCCGGGAAACACCGCTGGAAGATGACTGGATACGAAGAAAAATAATTGAATCTTACAGGCTTAGAGAATCAATGAAGATCAATAGCAATGCATTTCGTGTTATTAATGCGGAGGGAGATTTTTTTCCAGGTCTTGTGGTAGATTTGTACAATACTGACTGGGTTGTCAGGCCCCTGATAAGCGGCACTGAAAAAATCATCGCAACAGTACAAGATGTACTGCTTGAGCTTGCTCCTGGAAAAAATGTTTTCCTCAAACGGGATGAACGCGCAGCACGTGTTGAAAAGCTTGAAATGCAGACAGGTTATATTGAAGGAAGCGGCGAAGGAACAGTATATATTAATGAAAACGGTATAGAATACTGCGTTGACATCAGGGAGGGACAGAAAACCGGTTTTTACCTCGATCAGCGTGAAAACCGTGCGCTTTTCGGAAAACAAGCTGCAGGAAAAAGCGTAATGAACCTGTTTTGCTACACTGGAGGTTTTTCCCTGTGCGCACTTGCAGGAGGTGCGGAAAAAGTGGTCTCTGTGGACTCATCCAAGCATGCGCTTGCAATTGCAAAGATTAGCGCAGAAAGAAACCCGGGTTTGGAAATGGATAGGCTTTCCTGGGTGGAATCTGATGTGTTTGATTATCTTCCAAAGGCAAATAAATATGACCTTGTAATGTGTGACCCGCCCCCTTTTGCCAGGTCCAGGGGTGAATTGAGCAACGCAGTTTCAGGATATGTAAAATTAAATAAAATGGCACTTTCATGTATAAATCCTGGAGGATTACTATTCACTTTTTCATGCTCCCAGGTTGTAACAAGAGAAACCTTCCGCCAAATCATCTTTAGGGCTTCAAGAGAGGCTTTGCGTGAAACACGGATATTGCAGGAGCTTTCTTCACCCCCGGATCATGCTGTTTCCGCATATCATCCTGAAGGCGATTATTTGAAAGGATTGATTTTGTATGTTGGTTAAATCCCGATTTTTTATTTTGTTGATATCACTTTTTGTTTCGTGCATTAAAGAACCTGGACAGCCAAAGCTTAAGACTATGGAAATAGAGGTCAATGGCGTGAAATTCAGGGTTGAAATGGCAAAGACAGAAGAACAACAGCGAGACGGGTTGATGAGGAGGATCTCGTTGGGAGAATTTGAGGGCATGATTTTTATTTATTCTCAGGATAAGAGAATGTCCTTTTGGATGAAGGACGTTTCACTTCCTCTGTCAATTGCATTTCTTTCAGCAGATGGAAGGATAACGCAAATTGAGGACATGAAACCCCTGGATCCAGTGGGAAGAATATTTTCACGACAATCTGTCCGATATGCGCTTGAAGTAAACAGGGGAGTTTTTGAAAAGTACGGCATCAGGGAAGGTGATAAGTTCAATTTTCCGCCTGGTTTTCCGTATTGAAGATTTAATCAATCACATCAACAACAAGGTGCTTGAGAGGGCCATCGACGAGCACTTCAATCAGTTCAAAATCATTTTTTTTAGAACTTGATATGATTGTTCCCGCCTCGTTTTTTTCCAAATCTCCCTGTGGATAATCAATCCTGCAAAATGGATTTAAAAGATTTAACCGAAAAAAGGATTCCTCTGGTATAAAAAGGGAAAGGCAGGAACTGGAGGAATATACATTGACAGTTGTTTTTTTTGTACTTTTACCAAGACGTATACTGTGCATTCCTGTATTGGCATGAAGATTTACAGTATCCGCCTCTATTCCGCGCAAGTCCAAATCAAGATCTGATTCGTGAAGGGATATATCCATGCGGACAGGAAGATCAGGCGCTACTTTGAGATTCCAGGTATTTCTGATTGTAAAATGCGGGGAAAAAAAGGGCTTGGGTTTCTGAATTTTAAGAAGTGAAGAACTTCCCGCCTCTGAATTTTCAATAAATGGTTCAGGCATTGACCCATATTGTTCGTAAAAAAGCCTTGTAACCGCCGCATCACCCCTTGATACAGAAAGGCTGCCAAAGGAAAAGGAGATGTCATAGAGAATGTCCTTTATCCTGTTGGATGACGGGATTTCTAGTGTTTTTGATTTTGATTCAGTGCGCTGGATGTAAATGCGCCTGGAAAGTGCATCACGGAGGAAAATGATGCCTGCGGCAATCAGGGCCAAAGGCCAGAGCTTGATGACTACAAGGAGGATGCCCATGACAGAATCTGGTATGACAGAAATCTGGAATATGATCAGGATGATTCCGATAAGGATGAAAGTCAGTGATACGATGAGAACCAGTTTTTTTGTCACCGAATTCATATTATTCAATGTAAAGGTTTGACCATACTCTGTCAATTGCCAGGCAATCAATATGTCATTTTTAGTCTCTCAAAAAAGAATCTTTCTTTCAGTGGACAGGCATGCCGTGTTATTGTTACTATATAAATCAAGGAATTTCATAACTGAAATAAATGGAGGTATCGCATGGGAGAACTTGTTGCCAGGAATGAGATGTCAAAACAGCTGATAAAAGGTGTTGGCGGAGTGGGAGCTGGAATCGCACTTTGGATTGTATCTGGGCTTCTTCAAGGCCCCTGGCTGTGGATCGCAGCTGGAGTGTGCGGCGTGATTGGAATTGGGATGCTGATATCAAAGTCTGATAAAAAGGCAGGCATGGCGATGCTTGGGGCAGGTGCTCTGGTTGCTGTAGCAATAGTGGGCGGATTAGTGCCATGGCTATTGCCGGTCGCCGGGATCGGTCTTATCGCCCTTGGTGGATATTCCATTTTCAAGTTTTTTTCAAATTTGAAGAAGCGAACGTAGTTCCAGAATAATGGCACAGGTCAGCAGAAGCTTTGTGAATCTGCTGGCCTTTTTTCTTCATTTCAGTTTTAAATCCCCATCAATACGCGGAGTTAGTGTGATATGACCGGACGACGGTACTGGCTGGAAACCTATGGATGCCAGATGAACAAGGCGGAATCAGAAGCCCTGGAGAATGATCTGATAAACGCGGGATGGCTCGCTGCCAAAGACAGCCAGTCCTCAGACCTTGTCATACTAAACACCTGTTCAGTAAGAAAAACAGCAGAAGACAGGATATGGGGCAGGATCGGAAATCTCAAGAAAGACAAGCGAAACAGGCATTTTCTTCTGGCCATAATGGGCTGTATGAGCCAGAGGCTTGGTGAAGAAATGATAAAGCAAGTACCTGATATCGATATCGTTGTCGGCACTTTCAACAAAGACAGATTTTTGGACATCGTTGAGCAGGCTCTTGCCAAAAGACGCGGGATTGTTGCCTCGGATATAAAACCCTATATATTCGCAAATGGACATACAACAGGAGGTTTCAGGGCATTTGTCCCGATAATGCACGGATGTGACAACTATTGCAGCTACTGCATTGTCCCATATGTGCGAGGCCATGAGATTTCCAGAAATCCTGAAGAAATCATGGCAGAAGTAATGCATGGCATGGAACATGGTGTCCGGGAAATAACCCTTTTGGGTCAGAATGTCAATTCATACCGTTTTCCTGTAAACGGCCGTGAAGTGCTTTTTGAGGAAATACTCACCCTTGTCGCACAGGCTGTCAAAGGGCATGGCTGGGTCAGATTCATGACATCACATCCAAGGGACATGAGTCTGACTCTGGTAGACACAATCGCTTCTCATCAATCAATATGCAGACATATACATCTGCCCGTACAGCACGGATCAGATCAAATCCTTCAAGCTATGAACAGGCACTACACAATAAATCAGTATACCAAACTGGTTTCCTATATCAAAAATACCATAAGCGATGTAACCCTGACTACCGATATTTTAATTGGGTTCCCTGGAGAAACAGAAGAGGACTTTAATGCCACTTGCAGACTTCTGGAGGAAATTGAATTTGATGATGCCTACATGTATTATTACAATCCCAGGCAGGGTACGGCGGCATTCAACATGATGGAAACCCTTTCAGAAACAGAAAAGAAAAAGAGGCTTGCAAGGATAATTGAGCTTCAACATGGCATTCGCAAGAAAAGGCTTGCGGCTAAAACAGGTAAAATCTCGATTGCCTTGGTAGAGGAAGTATCGCGAAGAAATAAAAAGGAACTCTTGGCGCGTACTGAACATAATGATATGATATTAATTGAGGGGCAGGAGTCCATGTTGGGTACATTTGTGGAAGTCAGGCTGGAATCGCTTCGAGGCACTACATTCAAGGGTGTTCTTTAAAACTAAAAAGGAGGGAAAAGCTATGCTATGGAAATATATTGTTGTAATCGGACTTATCGTATTGATCTCGCTTTTTATGGGTTTTAATCTTGAAAACAAGACAAACATATCCTTCATCTTTGGTACTGTCACGCAAGTCCCGGTTTTTTACATAATTCTCATTTCATTCGCCGTAGGTGTGTTTTCCGTTGTGCCATTTTCACTTCTGGGAAAATTGCGGAGCATGCTGAAAAAGAACAAAAAGAAAAAGGCGGATGAGAAAGAACTCAAAAAAGAGACTGAAGAAAAAGAAGTGGAAGAAACAGAAACATCTAATAAAAAAGAGGGAAGGCGTGGCAAAAAAAAGTAGTCTTCTTTTTTTTGTTTTCTTTGCGGTACTTTTATTTCCCTCACAGCTTTTTGCAGACAGGTCACCCATCACCCTTGAATCAGCGGAAAAACTCATTGCTGAAAAAAAGTATGACCAGGCAAGGACGATATACGAGGAATGGCTTAAAGCCAATCCTTCAGACCCCAAATTATTTGATGTGCTATTGCGCTGTGGAGAGCTTACAAAAAACACTTTTCACACCATAGAGCTGTATGAGACATATCTGCCCAG
>RPPD01000027.1 GCA_003818675.1 Spirochaetaceae bacterium | reverse complement strand
TCCCTTGAGAGATTTTTTTTCAGGAGCAGGGGAAACTCGATGTTTTTGTAGACCGAGAGCACCGGGATCAGGTTGAAGGACTGGAAAATAAAGCCAATCTTTTCACGGCGGAACCTTGTCAGTTCCCTGTCTGAAAGGTGTTCCACGTCCTGGCCGTCAATGCGGACAATCCCGTCAGAGGGGCTGTCTATGCAGCCGATGAGGTTTAATACTGTGCTCTTGCCGGAACCTGAAGGACCGGCAATGGCTGTAAACTCACCCTTCTGGATGGAAAGGGAAATCCCATTGAGCGCATTGACAGTCGTCTCGCCAAGCAGGTATGTTTTTTTCACCTTTTCAAGTTCAACAGCTTTCATGTATACCCCTTTTTACAATATAGTTAAAATAATATATAACTTGTTCATCGTCATCAGTTTTCCGTAAAAAAATGATTCTGGTTGATGGATCTGGAACAACCACACTTTAATTATACATGAAAATCCGGGCGATACAATGACATTTGCCACAGGTGGTTAGTTTCTATTGTAATTGCGTAAAAAAGGTGCTATTAATGTTTCAAGGTTAAAAAAATGGTAATGAAATCAAGACTTGATGAACTCGCCCGGGACCTTTCCCTGGGGGAGCGGCAGGACCTCCTGGAAAAGATCAGGGGGCCGGAGGATGACAGTGAGGGTGAGTACTTTGTTCATGTGGAGATGGAGGACTCGGAGAAACAGCGCTTAATTCACGCTGAAATACAAAAACTGTCAGTCTGGAAAAAGTTCCTGCTCTGGCTCTACAGATTTATAAGCGGTCGCGACCGTGAACAGATTTACGTGACCATGAAGCTTGGGGATATCAAAAGATCCATCAGACGGACCAATCCCGCCCTTACGGGATTTGAGACCCGCGACCTGTCAATGCGCTTTGCCCGCCACGTCTTTGATCTTTATTCTGCGCTGTATCCACTTAAAACTTTCTACCAGTTCTTTGCGGAATTCCAGCCCTTCAGGGATCAAATGGTTCTCCATCTGGTGGAGAAGATTCATGAGCGCCATAAAAAAGCAATAGAAGAATTTGTCACCATGGACGAGATCGAAGACATATTCGGCCGCGACAATGGCCAGGATAATCTGACCCAGCTTCTGTATCGCAGATTTGATGAATACATACGCGCAATCCCGCAGTCAGTCTTTAACCGTGTAGAACTTCTGGTAAAACCATTCTTCGCCCTGAAGAACATTGTGCTTTTCAATTACAAAAAGCTCTTACACTATTTTGACTACTATCTCCCGGAAACCCTGGACCGGAAATATCCCGTGTTCAGAAGCACCTCGGCCATGATCGTTATAGACCATTTGGAGAGGCTTTACTATTCACTGTTTTACGCAGTCAAGGGCATACCTGAGGAATATTCTCCGGACCAGGATGTTCTTTTTATCTATTCGGTGGCAAACCGGGGCATGTCGTTAAAAAGGGACAAAGACAAGATAGAGGCGGAAAAGGAAAATATAGGGAGCGACTGTGCAGCACTCCGCAACATGTTTTTTGCGCTGTCGGCGGAGATTTCCAAGTTCCAGGCAGTGGTGCCGATACTGGACATTATCAAGTTTTTCAGGCGCGATCCTTTCTATCGCCTGAAATTTTTTCTTCCCAATCTGCAGCTTCGCAAGGTTTACACGCAGTCCCTGCGGCAGTTACTTAGAATGGAGCTTGATGAAAAAATATTCAGGATAAAAGACCGTGTGATAGAGCGCAAGATCAGGGACCTGTTTGACGAGTCGGAAATTACGCCTTTGGAATTCTATACGCAGTCACAGGCAGATGCATTCATCGGGATGAGTTTGCCGTATTTCTCGCGCGTCAAGTCCCTAACGCTTATTTCCAATTACATACGCAAGGTTTACCGTCCGGTCATACAGGATATTCTGGAGACAGTAAATGACTACCTGTTCAGTTCCAGCAAGCGCAACCAGAACAGGCTCGTGGGTATTTCGCAGACAGTGGAAGAGGTTGAGGACAAGATAATGTACTTTGACAAGTCTCTTTCGCCAGACGAGGACAAGGGGAAAACACTTCACCGCCTGAAGTACAATATAAACACTGACCTGACACACCAGAAACTCTGGAAGTCCTTCATCTACGAGATCGACCGTGACGTGACGGCCCTGATCGAAAAGGGAATCGAGGGATTTTCAAACTACAAATCGCTGATTGACGAGTTCTTTGGTCTGCAGACGGAAACCATGCAGAATTCATTGAAGACAATCATCCAGTGGAGGGGCCGCCAGTTTACCATACGCCAGTTGATGCAGCTTCTGGAGACCAATATAGATGATTTTCTCAGATTGCTCACTCAGGTCATGGAAATGGAAAAGGGCCGCTGAGCCATTTCTTTCCGTATTTTTCTGATTGTCTCCATGGGATCTTCCACCAGCACCCGCTTGCCCCCAATAAGATCTGCTATGCCTATCTCCCTGCTGTAACGGGGGATGACATGCAAGTGCAGATGACTTATTGAGGCCCCTGCAGGCAGCCCCATGTTATAACCGATGTTGTAGCCCTCAGGATGATGCGTCTTGTCCAGGATGTCCAGGAAGTAGTGCAAAAGCGCGTTAAGCCTTTTGTCCTCTGCCGGAGTAAATTTGCGAATGTCCTCATGGTGGGTTACGGGAAAGATCATGAGGTGACCCGGATTGAACGGGTAAAGGTTCAGTGAGACAACAAAAAACTCATCCTTGTAAACAGAGAGGTCGGGGACATCGGGAGATGACTCTGCAATCTTGCACAGGATGCAGCCATCGGTCTTTTTGCCCTGGATGTAGGAGAGCTTCTCGAAGTTGTAGAAATATCCGCTCATCAATCCTGCCCGGTTGCTTGCTCCGCAAAAAGATCCCTGAGTTCGGGAATTTCCTTCTTTGCCTCCCCGTTCTGCTGCCTGATATACAGGTATTTGAGCAGAACAGGATATTTTTCCAGAAGCAGGGCGTATTCCTCAAGCTGTTTGATTTCTCTCTGGAAAGCTATGTCGTCATCACCATAGAGAGTACGTGCGCGGCGCATCTGGGCAATTTCAGCATTGCGGAACTCTTCTGTGAAAAGCTCAAAGTTTTGTCTGGCCTGGGCGTATATGCGCGGATCCGGAAGCTTCATGCCGCCGGATGGTGAAATGGACAGTATCTCTATGTCAGAAACCGAATCCTTGAGTGTTGACAGGATTGTGCCTGAAAGGGCCTGTCCGCCGGATAATGCCTCTGTTTCCCCGGATTCCGCAATTCTCATTACAATTCCCATGACTTTGGTTTTGAGTTCCCCGGATTTTTTTTCATACCAGGCCGCAAGGGTATCAACCGTCAGATCCCCTGCCTGTACAAGTGATAGAAGTGAATCTGGTCTGTAGCGGATGTTTGCCGTGAAGGAGACCTCGTAGCTGAAGTCAGGTGACCCGGGCACTGTTTTGGAATAGACATCGCCGGAGGGAAGGGTCCCCTTGTCCGTGACACTGATGGAATGCGGCTTGCCCGGGAAGACCTGCAGGTTCATGTTTGTCGGAATGAGGTTTTCCCATCTCCAGACCAGCCCGCTTCCCGGGCCTATTATTGTCTGGTCAAGGCCGCCCGTTTTTGACTGCATGACCCCGTAGGAGTCAGCAGGGACGTATATGTTCATCCAGCCAAGGAAAAAACCAACGCCACCCAGGATGCATAGGATCAAAAACAGGACCAGTAATTTCTTCATGTCTTGCGTGCTCCTGTTTCCATAATACTCATAATTAAGCTATGTGCAAGGGTTTCAAAAAATTATCAGAGTCTGTAAAACCCTGATGCCAAGAAACAGAATAAAGGAGAATACTATCGCAATGCCGATGGTGACCGCCCTCCGACGCTTCTGGACCATGTCTGTATTCTGGAGAAGGGAAACGATAAAGAGCATCACGCCAGTGACCAGATGTATGACAATGAAAATGGAAAGAAATGATATAAGCATGAGCTGGGTGGTGTCCAGGAACATCTGGTAATTGCCAATAATATACAGCATGAAGAGCAGGACAATTATAATAGATAGAAAAATAAAAACCGTGAGAAGGATAGCATAAAGCCGTTTCTTGTCCATATCCAGATGCAGGGGCATGATAAGCGAGTTTATCCAAACCGGCTGAATATTGCAACCACACGGTTGTCTTTTTTCTGCAAACCCGTTACAATCCCGCGATATCATGCCTGGCTTGCAGCTTCAGAACATCAGCCTCTCATTTGGTGCCCGAGAAATCCTGTCCGGCGTTGACACGTCCCTGGATCTGGGTTGCAGAACCGCGCTCTGTGGGGAAAACGGAAGCGGAAAATCAACACTGATGAAGATAATAGCGGGCATTACTCCTGCAGACTCGGGTAATATAGTAAAAACCTCAGGTTTTTCCGTTTCATATCTGCCGCAGAATGCCGTTATCACAAGCAGCCTGCCTTTGAACAAAGAGGCCGAGACTGCCTTTGATCCAATTAAAAAACTGGTGGAGGAGAAAGACTCGCTTGCAACGGCTATTGCATCCAAAAAGGAAGGAGAGGCCGGTCTTTCAAAATTATTGGAGCAGTACGCCCAGGTGGATGATAAAATCGAGCGTAGCGGTTATCTCCTGCGCGCCAAGAAGATCCAGACAGTTCTGACCGGCCTCGGGTTTTCGGATCAGGACCTGAATCGGCCATGCCGTGATTTTTCTTTGGGTTGGCAAATGCGCATAGCATTGGCCAGGGTGCTTTTGGAGGAGGCGGACCTTCTGCTGCTGGATGAACCGACAAACTTTTTGGACCTGGAAGCCCGATACTGGCTTCTGGACTTTGTGAAAAACACTGCTTCGGGAGTTCTTCTTGTATCGCATGACCGCTATTTTTTGGACCAGGTATCAGAGTCAGTGGCCGAGCTGTTCATGGGAAGGCTCAAGATCTACAGGGGGAATTACTCGTTTTATGAAAAGCAGCGGGAAACCGAGCTTGCCACGCTTGTTGCGCAGTATAAAACCGTGGAAGAGCGGCGGGAACAGCTTGAGGGTTTCATTAACCGTTTCAGGGCGCAGGCATCAAAGGCGTCCCTTGTGCAGAGCAGAATCAAGGAACTGGAAAAGCTGCCGGTAGTCGAAAGACCGCCCTCGGTAAAACACATCCACTTCCCGTTTGCCGAAGAGCCAAAACCCGGAAATGACATTCTACGGGTTACAAACCTCAGGCATTCCTATGGGGGCCAGGATGTTTTTTCAAACCTTGAGTTCACTCTTGCCAGGAACGAGAGGCTTGTGGTTGTTGGCATAAACGGTGCGGGTAAATCCACCCTGCTTCGGATTCTTGCCGGAGTACAACCTGCGTCAGGCGGGAAGGTGGTCTATGGTGAACATGTAACGCCGGCCTTTTATTCGCAGGACCTTGCACAGACTTTAGATCCCGCACAGACAGTCTTTGAATCCATGGAGACCATGACTCCAACCGCTCTCTTCCCAAAGCTTGCGAACATGCTGGGCGCATTTCTCTTCCGGGGGGATGACATTAAAAAAAAGACTTCGGTATTAAGCGGTGGTGAACAGTCCAGGCTTCTTTTGCTCAGGCTTCTCATAAAGCCAGGCAATCTTCTCATACTTGACGAACCTACAAACCACCTGGACATGGCCTCAAAGGAGGTTCTCCTGGACGCGCTTATGACTTTTTCCGGCACCATTGTGTTTGTTTCCCATGACAGGGCTTTTATTGACCCGCTCGCCGACAAGGTGCTTGAGATACGCAACGCAAAGGCAAGGCTTTTCCATGGCAACTATTCCTATTACAGGGAAAGAATAGAAAAGGAAAATGCGGATCAAAATGAGACTATGAGTGGAGAGGCAGGCATTGCCAAAAAACATGCAATTGAACCAGAGAACGATCAGGAGACGGCACATGATGCAATGAAGAAAAAGAGAGCTCTCTTGCGCAAGTATGACCGTGAGGAAGAGGAACTATGCCGCAAAATAGATTCTGCGGCAGCTTTTAAAAAGGAGCTTGAAGAAAGGCTTGCGCTGCCGGAAGTCTACATGGACGGAGAAAAAATGCGTGAACTCAAGGAGCAAATAAAGAAAACGGAAAGCCTTGAGCAAAAACACGTGGAGGACTGGGAAAAGGTGTCACAGGAGCGGCACAAGCTCATGAGTTCAAACCACTGACCCTTGCATGAGAACAAAAATCTGTCTATAATCACCGCCTGTAAGGAGACTATGTATGAAAATGAGGATATCGTTTGCTTTTGCCGTTTTGATCGCGGTTCTGCTTCTATCGGGTTGCAGTCAGATTACACCCCATGAAAACCTGTTGGGGCACTATGAGAAGATTCTTACAATTCTTAATGAAAACAAGACAGATATTGAAAAAGCTGCAAAGCTTGCTGGCGAGTATGTGTTGGCAAACATTGCAGATATCAAGGCCCAGTATGCACTTTTTGAGAAGGAACCATCAGCTCCCATTGTAAAAGATTCTGTTTACATTGAACGCCAGACAAATGTGGTCAAACTGCATGCGGATCTGGAAACAAATTATCCGCTCTTGATGAACGCCCCTCAGGTCATTGAAGCCCTTGTTCCAATGAGGGAAGTCTGGAAGAACAGCGCAGCGCCCGGTGCCGCAGCAGCTGTTACGCCTGCGCCTGCTTCAGGAAAATAAATAATTGGTTTTTTATGAAATTTGGGCCTGGCAGTAGATTTATTTTCCGCTGCCAGGCTTTCTTTTTGAGGAAGTTCTTTTGATTTCAGCCTGGGAAGTCTTTTTACCAATAATGGTCCCTGGTGAGTTTACCGCTGGTTTCCTTAATTGTTTATTCGGCCGCTTATAAATAAAATATATTAAAGTGACAATAATACCAATAATAATAATGATGATGGGCCACCATCTAACCGCGAACTCTGCAAAACCCAAATCGGTGAGTTTCAGACTGAACGGGAAAAAGAGCAGAGACATCAGGATGAGCGTTACGGAAGAGATGAGGATCCCTGTCCGGGCCTTTTTTTTACGTTTCAATGCATATGGGATGAGGGAAAGACCGGCAATGTCCATAAACACAGGCCAGATTCGCTCAAAACTTTTCACAGGAATAACAGTATTGTAGAGCAGGAAGAAGACCCCCAATAACAACAGTATCATCCCGGGAAGTATGAGCTGGGCGGATTTTCCCTTGATGAACACAAGGTAGAGCATTAAAAGACCCACAGCTATCACTGGAATAATGAGAACCGTGAACAGGAACGTGCCTGGTTCGGGAAAATAACCCAGGGTCCAGAGAAGAAAGAGACTTCCGCCCAGGATAAGGCCAATGCCCGCGATTAACAGCTTGTTGGGGAATCTTGGTTTGTTGTTCATTTTTTCATGTTCTCGACAAGTGCGTCTGCAAATGCGCTCGTCGATACCTCCTTGGCGTTTTCCATGAGGCGCGCAAAATCATAGGTGACCGTCTTTGTTGATATTGCCTTCCTGATTCCGCGCTCTATCAGATCTGCCGCTTCCTGCCAACCCATGTATTCAAACATCATCTTGCCGGAGAGTATGAGGCTTGACGGATTGACAACGTTCTTGTTTGCATACTTGGGTGCAGTACCGTGAGTTGCTTCAAAAATTGCATGGCCCGTGTCATAGTTAATATTGGCTCCCGGTGCAATTCCAATGCCTCCGACCTGGGCGGCAAGCGCGTCAGAGATATAATCTCCATTCAGGTTTAAAGTGGCCACAACATCAAAGTTTTTGGGGCGTGTCAGGATCTGCTGAAGGAAGATGTCTGCTATTGTGTCCTGCATGATAATTCTGGTGTCATTTTCTTTTGCCTCGTCCCACTTGACGGTGAGGTCCCCGAACTCGCTCTTTGCCAGCGCATAGCCCCACTCGGTAAATGCGCCCTCGGTGAACTTTTGTATGTTTCCCTTGTGGACAAAGGTGATGCTCCTGCGCTTGTGGGAAATGGCGTACTGTATCGCTGCGCGCACGAGCCGTTGTGTTGCCATGATGCTGACGGGTTTTATGCCAATGCCCGAGTCTTCACGGATCTTCCATCCCATTTCCTTTGAAAGAAACTGGATTATTTTTATTGCTTCTGGTGTGCCCTGCTTTGCCTCGTATCCGGCATAGACATCCTCTGTATTCTCGCGGAAGATCACCATGTCCACGTCCTCTGGCCGTTTTACAGGCGAGGGAACTCCATCAAAGTACGCGACTGGCCTGAGACAGACATAGAGATCCAGGATCTGCCTGAGTGCAACATTCAGGCTCCTGTGTCCACCGCCAATGGGAGTGGTGAGCGGTCCCTTAATGCCAATAAGGTACACGCGGAACTGCTCGAGTGTTTTCTCAGGAAGCCAGTCACCCGTCATATTTCTGGCTTTTTCTCCGGCAAAAACCTCAAGCCATTTTATTTTGCGTTTTCCGGAATAAGCCGTCTGGACAGCCGCGTCAAAGACCCTTTCTGCTGCGCGCCAGATGTCAGGCCCTGTTCCGTCACCTTCAATGAAAGGGATGACAGGATTGTCAGGGACAACAAGTTTACCGTTTTTTATGTCTATATTATTCCCCATGTGGAAATCCATCCTGTAAATAAATGATTGGAGGGCCGCGATCACGAAAACGGCTACCTTGATGTATATATAATGTAGCATAAAGCATGATGCTTGCCAACTCCTCATGCCCTGTGGTAGACTCATCCGCGTGAATATAAAACGCATCAGCAGATATATTTTCATGGGCTTGTGCGCAGCGCTCCTTGTTTTTTCAGGCATGATTTTTGTGTCCTGCTCTTCGCGCTTTTCGTATTTTATGGCGGCAGCTGGCAGCCAGAAGGCAAGGCTCTCGGAGCTTTTTTCGCTGCTTGACAAGTATTCAGCTCAGGGAAAGGCGCGCGAACGCTTCGTTATAAACAGGCAGATAATAGAAATACTGGATTCAAGCGAACGTGTTGATGCCAAAATCCAGTTCTTAACATCAATAACAGATGCTTTCCCGGACGATATGTTCAACGCTTACTACCTTGCTGTTGTTGCCCAGACCTACCAACAGACAGGCGCTTCCCGCTTTGCCGCATATTATTATGACAGGATACTGAAAAACTATCCTGATCTGGATTTCCGCGGTGAATATGTGCATGAGCTCTGTCTTCGCCAGATCGCAAATCTCGCCACAAGGCCCGAGGAGCGGGCCAATGCCTGTCTTGAGATGCTGCAGCGCTTTGACGACGAATCAAGCAGGCCGGAGCTTTTGTTCAGGCTCGCCCGCGAGTATGAACAGATGAGCGACTGGGAAAAGGCCAGAAAGACCTACGAGGAGTTTGTGATGCTGAAGAAAACCGTGATTCCTGGTTTCCCTGACGCCTGGGAACAGGTTCAGGACAAACTTGCAATGTTCACAAATAAACCCGACTGGGTCGTCGGAGACCTGAATGTGCTTGTCCGTAAAATAAGGACAGCCATAGGGGAAAAGGACGTGGAAACCCTTCAGGCACTCCGTGCCAAAGGGTATTTTTTCACGATTACCTGGGAACAGAATAAATCAGATATGGCCAACTTCTTTTCTGTCATATCAGTCGCGGATTATTTGGGTGTCTTTCTCGCCAATTCTGATGTCAAGGTTGCGCCCGAGCTGGACGCAGATTCAAACGCGAGGGAGGCCTTTCTCCGCACTGAAAGATGGGAATTCCGGATCCATTCCACATGGTATTTTTACTTCAGGAGAGTGGACTTTGGACCCGATCCTGATATTAATGGGGGTTGGGAATGGGCTGGAATCTATTTTGGCGAAAAACTGTAGGACTCCTCGATAAATCCATTTTTGTCTTTTTATTGATTTTTCTTTCAACAACCCGGGTTGCCTATGCCCAGGAATATCCTTCGTGGCTCTTTAAAAAACGTCTTCAACCAGATAGCACCATTCTTTCTGAAAATTCCCGCAAGATTGCAGAACCAGTCCGCATGGGGCATGCAGGCCCCGATGTTTTCATGCTGCCAATACCCCTGAATGACGCGGTTAAGGCTGAAATCACGGTTTTTGACCAGACAGCGGCCCGCGCGGAGCTGGTGAAGACCATCGAGCGCGCACAACTTTTCAGAAACAGCATCATGCCTGTAATTGAGGCAAAAAACCTTCCACGCGAGCTTTTTTTTGTGCCGTTTGTGGAATCCAATTTCACGGTGCGCGCGAGATCATGGGCAGGGGCTGTCGGGCTCTGGCAGCTCATGGACTATTCAGCACGCGGTACAGGACTTGTGCTTGACGAGTGGAGAGATGAACGCAGGGATTTTATAAAAGCCACGACAGCCGCGCTTTCAATACTGGCCTCCAATCATGAATATTACAAGGACTGGCATTTGGCGCTCGCGGCCTACAACTGCGGCAGGGGTGCCCTGGACAGCGCTATAACCCGTGCAGGAACGCGTGATTTCTTTCTGCTTGCAGAGAAAAAGGCCATTCCGCTTGAGACCGCGCACTTTGTGCCCAGAATACTCGCGGTTGCATATCTGGTCACTCGTTCCGGCAGAAATAACCTCCCTGTTGTCTACAATGAACTGCAGACATGGGAGAGCATTCCACTCAAGCAGTCTGTAGACATAAGGATCATCTCGGAAAAATCAGGGGCACCGCTTGAAATTCTCCGTACAGGAAACTCCGAGCTGAATTATTTTGTCACTCCGCCTGCGGGAATATATTCATTGAAAGTACCGGCCCGGTATGCCCAAGCTGTCAGGAAGATAATTGCCGCGCAACCGCAGGGGCTGGTACGCCATGTGCTGTACACTGTGCGCTCGGGTGACACTCTCTACAGCCTTTCCCGCCACTACAATCTTTCCATTGACCAGATTCTGCAGTATAATTCACATGTATCCTTAAGCAGGTTTCCTGCAGGGGTAAAAATCCTAATTCCGTTTCTCAAGGAGGACATTGCGCTGCCTGATCCTGCGAGGGCGTTCTCAAACAGGCCTTTTACAGCTGCATATACGGTCGCGAAGGGGGATTCGCTTTACAGTATTGCGGCAAAATACAGGATTACTGTGGAGGAACTGGCTTTTGGCAACAGGTTCTCCCTCACCGCGGTTATAAAGCCTGGAGATTCTCTCAAAGTACCCGCTC
>RPPD01000026.1 GCA_003818675.1 Spirochaetaceae bacterium | reverse complement strand
TAGTAATCATGCAAGTCTGGTCAAGGGGCGGACAGAATCCATTCTCCGCAGCGAGAAGACAGCCACCCCTGGAAATGTCAACAACATTTGCAATGTATTCTCCTGCAGGCAGGGCAATAAGCGTATCTATATGCGGCCTGTATCTTGGTGCAGGAGAGCGGGAAAGTACCGGATCTTTGTATGACACGCGTTCCAGTGACAATAATCCCGCGCGCTTCAAGTCCCGAAACATCGTCTCAAGCTCTTTTCTGACAGCTACATTATGTTCAAGGAAACGGATTCCATACCCCTGTCTGCCGTGGAAGGAAGCCGCACGCACCACCTGTCCTTGAAGGCTTGCGGTGTGACGAAGGCATTTAATCACAAGATGGTAATTCACATTTTGCTTCAAAGGCTCAGGTGAAACTGCAAATGCACCGCTTGCCGAAATATCTATGATATCGCATGTTGAGGGTTTGCCACCTATACCATCGCCGACCTGCATGGAGAGGTTTATCCTGAAGCGGGAGGGTTGCTGCCACCATCTGAGAACCGGGTTAAAATATGGAGCAATTACAGTCCGTCGGAAAAAAATGCCGGCAACTGAAAAGAGCGCAAGGTTGAATAAAATCATGATAAAAACGGAATACTGCGGCCTCAAAATGAAGACTATGGTATTGTACGAGACAAGGGCAGCTGCACAGATTATGTAAACATACCAGCCCCATTTTTTTACCGAATATACCGCGGCTGCACTTATGCTGTATATGAAAATGACCATCCAGTCTGTGGCCGCGAGCTTCTGGAAAATATTGTATGGTCCTATGACTGGAGTGTTTGTGAAAACAGCGGCCTGCATGATTATAGCCATTGGCGCAAACAGGAAACAGAGTGTGATTATGGTTATTACTGCGGGTTTTTTGGGCAATTATACAATCCTTTTCATTGTAATTTACATTGTAGGGGAAAGTATTGCGGGATGCAAGAGAAACCTGATGGGAACCTGTGCTTCTTTTCATGGAAATCTCATCTGACATTGATTATAGTATTGATTAGATGAAAGCCATTTCCCTGAAATTCCAATCTGCGTACTTTGTAAGGCTGTTCTGTCGGGCTCTGCTCGTTGGAGCGTTTTTAGTGTTGTCAAGTTCGTGCTCATTGCTCTACCTGAATTCCGATGATGATTTCCAGGTAGAATTTGATCGTACCAGGAATCTTCTTGTTATTGTGGAACAAGGGGTCGCCCCTGCACTGGAAGACGAACTGGACATATACAGGGTTGATTTGGCCTCTGACGGAATAAATGTACGGGTTATGTCCTGGACAGGCGGAAATGCCGCGGATTTAAGGGAGTATATTTCACAATCCATCAAAAACAATGCAACTGACAGCGTGTTTCTTGTTGGCAGTATGCCGGCAGCCTGGTATGAGCAATATGCTTCCAAAGGAAATGAGGAGTTCCCGTGTGATCTTTACCTGATGGACCCGGAATGTGTCTGGGAAGATGGTGATTCTGACGGTATTTTTGACAAGCATTCGGAAATAAAGGTCCGGATTTCTGTCTCCCGTGTGATAGGGAGTTCGGATGAACTGACAGCCTATTTTGGCAAGCTTCACGCCTACAGGACTGGCGATCTTTCACTGCCTGTCGGGGCATATCTGTTTAAAGACGATGACTGGTATGACTTTCAGACCGGTTCTTCATTCGGACTTTCCAGAATCTACTCCAATGTTGCAATAGACGAGAATCCTCCAATAACCTTGCGGGACAAATACTTCATGAATATGACGGGCGCAAGCGCCGAATTCGTGAACCAATGGATCCATTCCTATCCAAGCGCGCTTTTTGTTCAAGAGGACTCACGATACTCGCCAGTCACAACGCTGGACATCGGCAATCGCGATCTGCGGGGACTTTTTTATAACCTGTTTGACTGCTCTGCAGCCCGTTTTACCGAGGAAAACCTGGGTATGACCTATCTTGTCAGGACCAATTACGCACTGGCTGTTTTTGGCTCCACCAAGGTGGGCGGGAGCTATCAGTCCCTTATATTCTACGATGTCTTGTCCAAGCGTGGAACATGGGGAGATGCATACAAGACATGGTACAACCGGTATGGCAAGCGGAGTGATTCGTGGTTTTTGGGCATGGTAATCCTTGGGGATCCTGCTCTGATGGTCACGACTACAGGAGTGCATTATCGCGCGATAGATATGTCTTTGCCTGTGGAACCGGATGCGACGTGGATCAAGACACTTGAGGATACGTTCTGGACCATGGATTGGGCCACAAACGCAGGCAATTACAGTGATTACAGGGCAGTAAATCCCTCTTTTTTCGGGAAATAAGGCATTTTGTCTTCTCTAAAAAAAACCTGTACAACTGTGGCTAAATGTGTTAAGCTTTGGTACGCAATATATATAATCAGGTATATAAAACCATCGTAAAAGTGCCTATAATTAAATGTTCCCCTATGAAGGTTGTGTAATTTGTCAAACACACCAATTACCCGTTGGGAGCAGACGATGGATCAGGACAGGGCAAATATTCTTATTGTTGACGACAGCGCTGATAACCTGGTCATGCTTATGACCATATTGGCCAAAGCTGGTTATCGTGCTTATTCCGCAAACAATGGGAAAGAAGCTCTTGAAATTTTGAATAAAACACCCCTTGATTTGGTTCTTTTGGATGTCATGATGCCGGATACAGATGGTTTTACCATTCTTGAGGAGATTCGGAGGCGACATTCCATGATAGAACTGCCCGTGATCATGCTCACGGCTGTCTCGGACAATGAACATGTGGTCAAGGCACTCACATCAGGAGCCAATGACTATGTCACCAAGCCCTATGATTTTTCAGTCATAGGCTCGCGTATCAGAACTCAAATTACCTTAAAAAAGACCCAGGAAGCGCTTAAGCAGAGCGAAGAGCGTTATTCCCTGGCTGCACAGGCAACCATGGACGGTCTGTGGGACTGGGAACTGGACGCAGGCAGGGTTTATTATTCCCCCAACTGGAAAAAGATCATAGGCTATGAGCCATGCGAGCTTGAAGACACCCCTGATATGTGGTTTTCCCGCCTCCATCCCGCGGATCGCAATTCCATTGTCAGTGCCATGAAGAAGATGCAGGATGGAAAGCTGCGACGCTTTGAGGAGGAGCAGCGCATCATACACCGTGACGGCAGCTATCGTTGGGTCATTACCACAGGAATCGCTGTACCTGACATTTCTGGAAGGGTGAAACGGCTAACAGGCTGCATGACTGATATCACTGATCGCAGGATATACAACGCCCTTACAGGTTTGCCAAACCAGATGCTTCTCCTTGACCAGCTGGAGAGGCTCCTGCGCCAGATCAAGACACGGAAGCGCCATAAGGCAGCACTTTTATTTATTGACCTGGACCGTTTCAAGTTGATTAACCAGGCTTTGGGCATGGTTGTGGGTGATGCGGTCCTGATGGAGGTAGCTGAACGCCTTTCAGAGTGCATCCGTTCGGACGACATCCTCGCGCACTTCGGCCGGGATGAATTCCTCCTGCTGGTGAGTGAAGCCCGCCATCTGAAACAGATTACGGACATTGTACTGCGCATAAAGGGCCGTGTCTGCGAACCCATCCGCATCCCGCAGCTTTCGGAGGAAATCGCCATCACTTCCAGTATTGGCGTGGTCATTGTGGACGAGAAATCCGACTCGGTGCAGAAGGTGCTGCAAGATGCAGAATCCGCCATGCAGAGGGCCAAGGCGGCCGGGGTCAACAACTTCCGCTTCTACAGTGAAGAAATGTATCGCGAGGTTCGTGAGAGGATGACAATAGAAAGCCGCTTGCGAAAGGCGATAGACAGGGATGAACTGCGGCTCTATTTCCAGCCTTTTGTCAATATCGCCGCGAACCGTGTCTTCGGAGCCGAGGTACTCGTGCATTGGCTCAATCCCGAGAAGGGACTTGTGAGCCCGGGACAGCTCATCCCACTGGCCGAGGAAAACGGGATGATCGTTCCCATGGGTGAATGGATCCTTCATGAGGCCTGCAGGCAGTACCGCAAATGGCAGGAGCAGGGGCTTATGCTGTCCAGAATAGCAGTCAACCTGTCACCTTTGCAGTTCAGTCAGCGGGACCTCCTGAAGACCCTGACAAGTACAATCCAGTCCACTGGCATGGACCCGAAATTCCTGGAAATAGAAATTACCGAGAGCCATGCAATGCGTGACCCGGAAAACTCCATAAAGATAATGAGGCGCCTGGCGGAGATGGGCATCTCCATTTCCATTGACGACTTCGGGACAGGTTACAGTTCCTTGTCCGTGCTCAGGCAGTTCCCGCTGACAACCTTGAAGATAGACCGCTCATTCATCCAGGATGTGCCTGGTGATCCTGACGCAGAGGCCATTGTCAAAACCATAATAGCCATGGCGCAGATCTTGAAGTTCGAGATAATAGCCGAGGGTGTGGAGGATGTAGCCCAGCTCGAATTTTTGCGCGAACACGGGTGCAGGCAATACCAGGGATTCCTGTTCAGCCGCTCAGTGCCTGCGATTGAGTTCACGCGGCTGCTTGAACGTGAACGCACAACCGCAAGGTCCTAGGTTTCCGGAATCGTATACTATTTTTTCCCACTGATTTGATTCCGGAAACCCAGGAGTTTCGTTGCTTTTGATCAATAAAAAGGGTAGCAACGAAACTCCATCTCCATTTTCCGGGCAGCGCCTGATTTTTTCAGGACGATACTTAAAAATACTGCATGGAGTTGCGATATTGACCTTTTCAGGGATATGGGAAAAATCGCAACTCCGTGGGTAGCGCAAAGCGTCCATCAACCCAATTCACTGGAGTTTTTGTATTTTCCTTTTCTTAAAAATGGAAATATTTAAACTCCGTGGTTCGCGCGATTCTATTTCAATCAGGCATGAGAGGGACCGTGCGCGAACCACCTTGACAGAGTGATTTTCACTGTGATAGTTTTCTTTATTAACACTCGGTTTTAGCAATACACGAATTGATCAACGACAAGGAGACAATATGTCCGGCCATAGCAAATGGGCCTCAATCAAGCACAAGAAGGGAGCGGCGGACGCCAAGCGCGGCCAGCTCTTTACAAAGATTATCAAGGAACTGATAGTCGCGGCACGCATGGGCGGTGGAGACCAGGCCTCCAACGCAAGATTGCGGACAGCTGCCCTGAAGGCCCGGGCGGCCAACATGCCCAAGGACAACATCGACCGTGCAATCAAAAAGGGCACAGGAGAACTTGACGGTGTAAATTACGAAGAGCTCACCTATGAAGCTTACGGCCCGGGCGGCGTTGCTCTTCTCGTGGAAATTCTTACAGACAACAAGAACCGCACAGCGGCAGAAGTCAGGAACATCCTCTCCAAGGGGGGCGGAACCCTGGGCGCCTCAGGCTGCGTATCCTATCTTTTCAAGCGGAAGGGGATCATTGCCTTTGACGCCGCGAAGTACAAGGAAGACGACATCATCAATGTCGCGCTTGACGCAGGGGCCGAGGACGTCAGTTCCGAGGCCGGAACCATTGAAGTCATGACAGATCCTGATTCCTTTGAGGCTGTACTGGAGGCGCTTAACAAGGCAGGTTTTAACCAGGAAATGGCCGAGGTGTCCAAGATAGCGGACGTGAACGTGAAACTTGACAAGGAGAAGACTGAGAAGGCGACGCGTCTCGTAGAGAATCTGGAAGAACATGACGATGTCCAGAACGTTGCCACAAATCTTGAACTTCCTGATGAATGAAAACTGTCATAGGGATTGATCCAGGACTTCAGAACACAGGCTACGGCATCATCGCGATGAATGGCAGCCGATATCATCATATTGCACACGGAACAATAACAACAGGAAAGGAGAACGCGATGGAACAGCGCCTCCTTTCCCTTTACCAGCAACTCAACCAGATTGTAAAACAGCACCAGATAGACGAAGCTGGAATAGAGGACATCTATTTCGCAAAAAACGCAAAGTCTGCGGTGCCTGTGGCGCAGGCAAAGGGAGTGATCCTGCTTGTTATGGCCCAGAACAGCATACCGGTTGCCCAGTATTCTCCGCTTGAAATAAAGCGGGCTGTGGGAGGTACAGGCCGCGCGGAAAAGGAGCAGGTACAGGAGCTGGTCAGGATGCTTCTGGGACTTTCTGAAGCGCCAAAACCTGACCACGCCTCGGATGCCCTGGCAGCCGCAATCTGCCACCTGCACTGCATGGGCCTTAAGCGGATGATTGAAGCTGCGCAGGACGCGCAGGATAAATTGTCCGCGGCCGCGAAGGGGAGACTGCGAAATGTTTAACAGCCTTACCGGAAAGCTCACATACAAGGGTCAAACTTCGGTCTTTATTTTAACTGGCGGAGTTGAATGGGATATTGCGGTCACGCGCAATACCTGTGACACTCTCCCTTCAATTGGAGCTGATGCACGCGTTTTTATATATCTTGTCCATCGAGATGACCAGATGAAGTTTTACGGCTTTTCCACAACAGAAGAGCGTGAGCTCTTTTGCGAGCTATTGCGCGTGGACGGCGTTGGCCCCCGCCTTGCGCAGAAAATTCTTTCAAGCATAACCCCGCATGAACTGGCGCAGGCCATTGACTCTGAAAATATCGCGAGACTGGAATCCATTCACGGGCTTGGGAAAAAGACCGCTTCAAAGCTGTTGCTCAATTTAAAGGGGAGAGTCCTGCCAAGTCAGGGAGCACATACAGGAAACGTTGCAGCTGATGATATAGCAGAAGCACTTACCGGCATGGGCTTTGACCGCAAGATTGCACGGGACGCGGTTGCCAAGGTGCAAAAAGAGGTGGCGGGACTGGATCTCGCACCTGATGAAATGGAGAAGGAGCTGTTCCGCCGTGCGCTTAAAATTGCAGGCGGGGAGAAGAAAGGCAGATGAAGGAAGAGAGAATAGCGGACTCGAGTTTCCATGAAGAGTCCGACCATGATGAAGTCTCCTTAAGGCCGCTGGTGCTTGCGGATTTCGTGGGCCAGGAAAAGCTCAAGGAAAACCTTTCTGTATTCATACAGGCTGCCAAAAAGCGGAAAGAGAGTCTTGACCATCTGTTTTTTTCAGGGCCGCCCGGACTCGGCAAGACCACTCTCGCGGGAATCATTGCACACGAGCTTGGCGTGGAACTGAGGGCGACGGCCGCGCCCGCACTCGACAAGCCCGGAGATCTCGCCGCGATACTCACATCCATCGGCCGCCACAATGTCTTCTTTATCGATGAGATTCATCGCTTAAAACCCGTGATAGAAGAAATGCTTTACACAGCCATGGAGGACAAGGAGATAGACGTGGTGATAGGCCAGGGGCCTGGTGCGAGGAGTATAAAGATTCCGCTGGAGCCTTTTACGCTCGTGGGAGCCACAACAAGACCTGGGCTTGTTTCCAGGCCGCTTCATGACAGGTTCGGCATTCGCGCCAGGCTTGACTACTATGAGAACAGGGATATCGTGAACATCATCCACCGCTCCTCGGGGATTCTGTCGGCGGAGCTGGATGACGCAGCTGCGGCCATGATCGCCACATCTTCGCGCGGAACTCCCCGAGTGGCAAACAGGCTTTTGCGCCGCATGCGTGATTATTCCCAGGTCTGGGGAAACGGCAAGATCTCGGTGGAGATTGTAAAGCGCGGACTCTCGTCGCTTGAAATAGATCCAGAGGGCCTGGACAAGCTGGATCGGGAAATTTTGAAAGCGATCGTGGAAAAATACGATGGCGGTCCTGTTGGCTGCGAGACTCTCGCCATTTATGTAGGGGAATCCACAGACACAATAGAAGACGTATACGAGCCGTATCTCATCCAGCGGGGTTTCATTATGCGCACGCCACGCGGCCGCGTGGCTACAAAGAGCGCCTACCTTCACCTCGGCCTGCCTGCTAAAAATGAAGACGAGCGACTTCTTTTTTGAACTGCCTCAGGAACTTGTAGCCCAGCATCCCGTGCACAAGCGTGATGCATCGCGCTTGATGGTTGTGGACCCAGCAGTTGCATTAGCAACTGCTGCAATTGCAGACACATCTGGAATAAATTCAGCAACCGGTGCAATTGCAAATGCAATTACCGGTAAAATCTCCCATCACATGTTTTCCGAAATTGCAGATCTCATCCCGCGAGGGACACTCCTGGTGCACAATGACTCTCGCGTTCGCAAGGCCAGGGTGCCGGGTCAAAAACTGCGCAAAGAAACCATGCAGGAGAGGACGCACGAGTTTTTATTTATTGAGCAGACTCAGGACGGTTTTTGGAAAACGCTTGTACAAAAATCGCGCACATACAGGCAGGGAGACAGTGTCATTTTTCCCGAAGACCGTCTTGCGCGTGTGACAGGGCACATGCAGGAAACAGTGCTATTGTTGTTTGAAGAACCCATAGACGAGGCCTGGTTCGAAAGAAACGGCAGCGTGCCTCTTCCGCCTTATATACACAGGAAGACGGAGGAGGAGGACTCGGACAGATACCAGACTGTATACGCGCGTAATTATGGATCTGTGGCCGCCCCTACTGCAGGTTTGCACTTCACTGAAGAAATCCTCTCGGGATTGCAGGCGCGCGATATAGAAACAACAGCAGTCACTCTGCATGTTGGCCCTGGAACATTCCTGCCAGTGCGTACGGAAAATATTGAGGACCATGTCATGCACTCGGAACGCTATTCAATTTCAGACGATGCTGCCAGGACTCTGAATCAGGCAATTGCATCTGGCCGTAAAATATGCGCCGTTGGCACTACGAGTGTCCGAACGTGTGAATCCACAGTGCGTATGTCGGACAGTGGCGTGCCCTTTTTTGAAGCTTGTTCAGGCGAGACAAAAATCTTCATTTACCCGGGATTCCATTTCAAAGTTGTCGACATGCTCCTTACAAATTTCCACACACCGGAGTCCTCCCTGCTCATGCTCATATCGGCATTTGCCGGAACTGATCTTGTGAAGCGTGCATATGACGAGGCGGTTAAGGAACGATACAGGTTTTTTTCCTACGGTGACGCAATGCTGATCACGGGCAGGGGATAGCGAAAGGCTGCAGACCGCTACCGCAAATTCCTTGCAAATGGTTATGAATATAGAATTCTTTACTTCGTAGTATCCATGAGCAATTGGTCACCTGTTTTTATGAACGTATGCTTTTCCATCACAGCCTGCAGGACATATGTCTTGCGGCCGTTTTCAGTTAGCTGTTTGCATTTTGTCAGATAACTGTCCATGGCAGTTGTATATCTGTATATATGATGTACAAACGCCATTTTAAAGGGCAGATTATTCTCAAAGATCGAGGTGGAGCCTTCCAGGTATTTCGCGGTGACCAGCAAAAGATCAGCGCGGCGGTCCTGAAAAGCCTTTGAAGAATACACTTCGACGGGCAAAAGCGTCCCCATCAGATGGAAAATATTCATACCTGCAAGCTTTATGTTGAATACGATAACTCCATTGGCGTGATAGGAAAAAGCCGGGAATTTGGTGATTTGAATATCAATATTATTGACCTTTGTATCAAGGCTTTGCAGATCTGTGAGAGTGGGAATGACAATGCGGTCTTTATACGAAGCATAATGGTTTCCACTGAGCTCGGTGAGTTTGCTGGCGACCTCCTGTGGACAGATTAGCTTTGCAGTTTTGTTGACAGTCATGCAGGCATCGGTTATTGCAGCGTCAAAATGGTCTTCATGTGCATGTCCGACCAGAAACAAGTCGATTTTATCAAATGGCGCTGCGGCGGTTCTTATTTTTTCCAGGGTATCTGCGGCTGGAGTGATGAATCCCCTGACGCCGTTTGCTGTAAAAACGCCGTCGATCAGGACTTTTTGCGAGCCTGTTTCCAGCAGAAATCCTGCACACCCCAAATATGTGACAGTGACTGCTTGGCCGGAAGCGGTGGGCGCCTCCTGGGCTGCAGTCTCAAGCGGTGAACTGAAGCTGATTGCGAGAAACGCAGTCATGACAAAGTGCAAAGTTTTCATTTATTCCTCCAAACCAGGATTTACCAGGATGATAGTATACCAAACTGTGCTTGTAAGGGAAGCAGGAGTGGATTAAACTTCCAATATGGTATGATTGTACGCGTTGATGACCGTGGTCTGCTGATAATCGGCCTTTCTGCTGGCGTCGTATTCCCACAGGTGTATGTGGCCGTGGATCAGATAGCGCGGTTTGAATACGCGCATGAACCAGAGAAAGCACTTGAATCCCTTGTGGCAGAGATCACCAAGGTCATGTATGCCAAGGGGAGGAGCATGCGTAACGAGAATGTCGCAGGCCCTGTGGAAAAAAATGCGGTTAAAAATCAGTCGTGGCATAATTTTCAGGATGCGCAGGAGCATCTGGCGGTCCGTGTACTGGTGAGGCCCCTTGTTGTAGAGCATGCTGCCTCCCAGACCTGCTATTATCAATCCCTGTCTGTGTATTACCCTGCCGTCTATGTATTCAATGCCCGAAGGCTGGCCTGTACCCATTCCCCATTCCCTTGTCTGCTTCAGGAGGTCCTCCTCGGGTGTGGTCTTCCTGTGCCATCGGTCATAGTTGCCAATCCATTTAAGATGATGGTTGCCGAAGACGAAATACAGCGGGCGGTTGAGGTTACTCACGATAAAATCGTAATAGGAGAGCGGCAGATCGCCGCAGGCTATAATGCAGTCCACTTCTGAAAAACGGTTCCTGATGTTGTCTGAATAAACCACTGGATCCGTATTGTCCGCGATGCATAGTATCTTCATTGCGGCCTGGTCCTCCTATTGGAGGTTTGACTGGGCGAGGATTACAAGGAGCTGATCCTTGTTGTACAGGTCAATGGGCCGTGTCTCTGCAAACTCAATGGCTCGGCGGCTGAAATTGGAGCTGGTAATGATAAGCCCCTTGGTGATCTGCATTTTTTTCATGGCCTCGTGAAGGTTCCTGATGGAACTGTCATCTATCATTTCTGGTACCCTGAAGAAGCGTATGAGCTTGGGCATCTTGCGGGCTCCCCGCCATTTCTGTTCAGCCTCAACAGCCAGGATCTGGCAGCCGTTGGGTACCTCGGATATATCCCTGACCTCCAGTTTCATGGCCTGTACGATGGCCTGGCAGATTTCTACAAAGCGTGCCTGGGTGGCCGTGAGATAATCCTT
>RPPD01000025.1 GCA_003818675.1 Spirochaetaceae bacterium | reverse complement strand
GTGATGGCTATCAGGAATTGCCCGCCTATGTCACCGGAGAGGTGCGGGTCAGGTCCTCCGATCGAGTTGCTTGAGTTCCACCTGGATTCATCGCTCAACAACAATCTTCGCGGCACTAAAAAACCTTAATAAAAAGAGGCTGTACATGCGGAGTATGTCAAGGACAGCCTCTTGATCATGCGTGTATGAACAAAAACCGTTATTTGCGCGGGAAATCGTTATTTACCGAGTGAATAAAGGGCATTTTTCCCGGCGTACTCTGACCTGCCCTCGAGCATGTCTTCGATGCGGAGGAGCTGGTTGTATTTTGCCAGCCTGTCCGACCTGGACATGGAACCTGTCTTGATCTGGCCGGTCTCAAGCGCCACCACGAGGTCCGCGATGAAGGAATCCTCAGTTTCGCCTGAGCGGTGCGATACAACCGCGGTCCAACCGGCTTTCTTGGCCATTTCCACGGCTTCGTAGGTCTCTGTCAGCGTGCCGATCTGGTTGACCTTGATGAGGATGGAATTGGTGCATTTCATTTCAATTCCCTTGGCCAGGCGTTTGGTGTTGGTGACGTAGAAGTCATCGCCGATGATCTGAATTTTGTTGCCCAGTTCTTTAGTCATCTTGGCATAGCCCTCGTAGTCGTTCTGGTCAAGCGGATCCTCGATTGAGATGATGGGATAGGCGGCCACCCATTTCTTGAAGAGCGCGATCAGGTCGTCCGTGGAGAAGAGCTTTGAGGGATTGGATTTCCAGAACTTATAGCCCTTCTTGTCACCCTCATCAAAGAGTTCCGAGGAGGCGCAGTCAAGAGCTATTGCCACCTGATCTCCGGGCTTGTAACCCGCGCCCTCGATGGCCTTCACGATGAAATCCAGGGCTTCCTCGTGTCCGAGGTTCGGGGCAAATCCGCCCTCGTCGCCAACATTGGTATTGTGCCCCCCTTTTTTGAGCAGCCCCTTTAATGAGTGGAAAACCTCGGCGGTCATGCGGACAGCTTCCCTGAATGTGGGAGCACCGACAGGCATAACCAGGAACTCCTGGAAGTCAATTTTGTTGTCAGCGTGCTTTCCGCCGTTTATGATGTTTGCCATGGGCACGGGCAGAAGATTACTGTGATAGTTGCCAAGGTACTTGAAGAGCGGAATCCCCAGGAAATCCGCTGCGGCGCGCGCGGTTGCCATGGAGACGCCCAGGATGGCGTTTGCTCCGAGTTTTCCCTTGTTTTCAGTGCCGTCCAGCTCTATCATGGTCCGGTCAATGTCCACCTGGTTTAAGGCGTCAAGTCCTATGACCTCACTGGAAATGATGTTGTTGACGTTTTCAACAGCCTTGAGAACGCCTTTTCCCAGATAGCGCGCCTTGTCCCCATCCCGAAGCTCCACCGCCTCGTGTTCACCAGTGGAGGCGCCAGATGGAACTGCGGCGCGGCCTTGTGAGCCGTCCTCCAGAATGACATCCACTTCAATGGTTGGATTTCCACGCGAATCAAGAATTTCCCTTCCCTCGACATACTCTATTGTGCACATGTAGTTCTCCTTGCAAGTGTATTTTTTCCGAGTAATGATTTTAGTATCAAAAAACCAATATGGAAATAATCAGGCGGATTGTCAAGACTCCATGCCCGCTATCAGCCGGGAAATACCTGTGACAAAGTTTCATTTATTTAATATTTTACGTGACAATTCCTGATCTCTTGGATTATACTAGTGGCAGCCTCTGCATTTGGTTTGATATGCGGCATATTGATAATATGAGGCTGCCACGAGATTCAATCTTTGCGACTGTCACTGATTGGGAAGATTGAATCTCCATGAAGTTTTCTGTCAAAAATAAAAGGAGGAAGTTTATGAGAAAGAGTCAGGCAAGATCAAGTTCTTCTGCCAGTGTGGACAGGGCTGTGCTGTTCAATTTTCTCCGGATACCAATAGGCATTTTCTTTTTTCTACTGGGGTTGTACGGGGTTCTTCCCACTATTGATGAGGGCGCGTTCACACTTGTCTATGAAGGCAACATGCAATGGCTTGAGGTGATCTTCGGTGTATGCGAAATGATCGCGGGAGTCATAATCCTTGTGGCCCTTTTTGCCTTTATCTCCAGGAAAATAATGAAGATGGTAAGCCTCACGGTCCTGGTATTCTGGCTCCTGCGCATTCTTATCACAAAACTTCTGTTTCTCGGACTGTATGGTGGCTTTGTCCCCAATTTCGCCATGTGGTTCCTGATGCTTTCAGCAGAAGCGATCATTGCGGCGGCGCTCTATATTTTTTACAGAAGCTACCCATGATGAAACGACCGGATGGTTGAGCCATCCGGCTGTTTTATGAAATAAGGAGGAATCGATGATTCTCCATCACGAGTTTATCAGGGCTGCCAAAAAGTTCGGGAAAAAGATCGCTGTAATTGACCGCACTACCGGCCAGTCGTATACATATGAACGCGCACTTATAGCCGTGTTCATATTAATGAAGAAAATCAAAAAATATCCAGAGACCAATTTAGGCATCATGATCCCGACTTCATTCGGGGCCATTCTCGCCGTGATCGCCACTCTTTTTCTCCGCAGGGTCCCGGTCATGATCAATTACTCGACCGGCGCAGAACAAAATGCCAAATACGCGCAGGAAAAGGCCAATTTTAAAACAATAATTACCTCGCGTGCGCTTCTGGAAAAGATCAAATGTCCCCTTGTTCCCGGCATGATCTGTGTGGAAGACATCCTAAAGAGTGTTACGCTTTTTGACAAGATAGGCGCTCTTTTAAAGACAAAAAAATCCGCTGAAGCGCTCATAAAGGGATTGCCCAAGGCTGATCCCGAGGACACTGTTGTGATTCTTTTTACCTCTGGCAGCGAAAAGGATCCAAAGGGTGTAATGCTTTGTCACAGGAATGTAGGATCAAATCTGGATGATGCAAAAAAAGTACTGCCAATTTCCAGCGACGACCGCCTGATATCCATGCTGCCGCTGTTCCATGTCTTCGGTTATACCGTGGATCTGTGGCTGCCGCTCCACATGGGAATGTCGGCGGTGACCTATGCAAATCCGCTTGAGTACAAAAAGATAGCCTCCATAATAAGGAATGACAAACCCACTGTAATGGCGTCCACGCCGGCCTTCTATGCGGGTTACCTGCGGGAAGCCCAGAAAGGGGATTTTGCATCTCTTAGGATAACGGTTCCGGGCGCAGACAAGGCGCCTGAGTGGCTTCGCAAGGCCTACAAGGAACAGCAGAACATAGATCTCCTTGAGGGATATGGCTGCACCGAGACAAGCCCCATTATTTCCGTGAACACCCCTGACTTCAAAAAACCCGGGAGCATAGGAAAACCACTTCCGAGCGTTCAGGTGAAAATCACTGATCCTGACACGGGTGTGGAACTGGCCCGGGGCAAGGAGGGCAAGATCCTGGTCAAGGGAGACCTTGTCATGAAGGGCTACCTTGATCCCGAGGAGACAGCCAAGGCAATCAAAAACGGCTGGTATGACACGGGTGACATGGGTTTGATGGACGAGGACGGCTATCTCTGGCACAAGGGACGGTACAAGAGGTTCATCAAGATCGGCGGCGAAATGGTATCGCTGGTCAATACCGAGGTTGTGCTTGAAGGAATTCTGTCCGGGAAGGCTGAATGCTGCATTGTCCATGTCGAGGATCCGGTCAAGGGCGCGAGGATCGTGGCCGCTGTATCGGACAAGATTGATGAGGACGCTGTGCTCAAGGCTTTGACACATGAGCTCCCGCCGATTGCGGTTCCAAAGATTTTTGTTGTATTGCCTGAAATACCCAAGATGTCCTCGGGCAAGCCTGATTTCAGGACCGTCACAAAGATCGTCCAGGATATGCTTGCCAAGGAAAGGATATAAGGACAGCCCTGAATGAATCTTTTGAATCCGTATGATGTTCTCCTGATTGATGATGATCCGGAGATTATCAATACTTTTACTGGATATTATGACCAGCAGAAGGATGTAGAGTTCCATGTGTCCAGGAACGCATTGGAGACCTTCCAGATTCTTATCAGCCAGTCCATAGACCTCATTTTCATGGGTGAGATGTTTCATGCGATCTCCGGAGTTGAGTTCGTCAAGATTCTCAAGGAAATGCTTCCGGAAGTGCCCATTGTCCTGGTTGTACAAAACCATTTGGCTACTGCCGCCGTGTTCCCCGGAGTGGAAAGCATTCTTGAGAAACCACTGTCACGGGACAAGGTTCTGGATACCATGAGGATAATAATCGGCAACCGGGTGCGTGAGCGCAAGGATTCGGACCTTCTGGAACGCCTGAGTCTTTCGGAATACAAGCTCAAGGAAAAAATGCTGATCATGAGGACCACGCTCGGCATTCTTGAGCATGACACCAAAAACCTTTTCATGAAGATTTTCTCCGCGCTCCATGATATCCCGGAAAGCGACGAGGCAAACACTCTGAACGAATATATCCAGGAACTTTATGAGGGAATTTCCGAAGCCCTTGGTTATATAAGCGCCAAGAAGCGTGTTGTTTCACTGATTGACATGATTGCATCAGTGAGGATAGGAGTCGAGCAGTTGCCGCTTCCCTCGCACGCAAGGATCAACCTGAAATACGGCCCAAGAAAACTTTTTTTCATTGAGACAACCAGGCTTTTCAAAAATATCATAATAAACCTCGTAAACAACGCACTGAAATATTCCCCCGCTGATACCAAGATCACAATAAGCCTTACCCGTGAAAAGGATATGATACACCTTGAGGTGATCGATTCCGGCATGGGGATACCCGACGATGATAAAAAACATGTTTTTAATCGCAATTACCGTACAGCCTTAAGCGAGGGAATGGAAGGTTCTGGCCAGGGGCTCTGGATTGCGCAGAATATAGCGCTTGAAGAAGGTGGCGTAATAACCGTAAAGGACAACAGGGAAAGCGGAGGCACCATCATGAGTGTACACCTCCCTGCCTGTTCAATTCCCTCCATGGAGCACGGTATCTTCAAACTGTCACAATGGTACGGACTTCCTTCGGATGTGCTTGAAAAAAAGAGCAGGATTATAAGGACCATTATTGAATTGGAATATCCAAATTACGATTTTGATATTGACAGTGTTGTGTTTGCCAATCTGCTTGACCACCTGCGTTCCGAGCGCAAGCTAAAAGAGCGGGAAAAATATCTTGCCAAGCTCAGGTCTTTTCTATCCAGGAATGAGAAAGGCAAATCAATTCTTCTGGTGGACGACTCTCTCTTCATCCATTATTCAATAGCGCCCATGCTTATAGAGTCCGGTTACAGGATAGTGGAATACGCTTTTAACGGGGAAGAGGCTGCCACCCTTTATCAGATACTGCGTCCTGAACTTGTGATAATGGACGTAACCATGCCAATGAAATCAGGTGTAGAGGCAGCCAAGGAAATCTTCACAAAGAACAAGGAGGCCAAGATCCTTTTTTTAAGCGCCCTTGGCGAGAATGTTCCGCTTTTGGAGAACATAAGCACGCTTTTTTCTGAATTCACCTATCAGGTGATTTCCAAACCAGTAAAGCAGGATATTCTCATTGCCGCGGTCAAGACATTAATGGAAAAACCTGTTCATGGCAAAGGTCCAGCGGACTGAGAGCATGCAGGTTTTATGGATGCTGTTTTAGGGGACAGGTATTTTTAATCCATACCCTTGTTTACATGATTTTTCCCGGGCTGGTAGTAGACGCGGCTTCCTGGCGGAACGGATTCGGTCACCCATACATTCCCGCCAATCACAGAACCCTCGCCTACGACAGTTTCTCCGCCCAATATTGTGGCTCCTGCATATATCGTGACGTTATTTTCAATTGTTGGGTGGCGCTTTTTATTTCCAAGGTCCTTGCGCACGGAAAGTGCGCCAAGTGTGACTCCCTGGTATATTTTGACATTCTTGCCAATTTCGGTGGTTTCTCCAATTACAACGCCCGTACCATGGTCTATGAAGAAATGATCCTTTATAGCAGCACCAGGGTGAATGTCAATTCCTGTCCTGCTGTGTACATATTCGCTCATCATGCGCGGGATTAATGGAATACCGCGGATCCAGAATTCATGCGCCACGCGGTGTACCAGTATTGCTGGAATGCAGGGGTAAGCCAGGATTACTTCTTCTCCTGATTTTGCCGCGGGATCTCCCGCAAATGCCGCATCAACATCAAGTTTTATCCTTGCGCGGATTTCCGGTATGAGGCTGAGAATCTCCATGACAAGTGCAGAAATCTCTTCCCGGCTTTTTGCTTCTGTGCCCAGGAGCCGCTGGTGATAGGAGAAGCTCTTCCCGATTTCATCTATGAGATTTCTTGTAATGCAGGCTACGCGCTGGCCTACAACATAACCCATGTTAAGCTCGTCTATCACTTCGTCGTCATGATAGCCTGGAAAAATGAGCGCTTCAAACGCGCGGACAATGCAGCCTATGCTGCGGCGGGAGGGGAGGTTCGGACCCTCAAGATGATTAATACCGCCTGTCTTCCTGTATGAAGCAGTGATTTCTTCAACTATGCGGTCCAATTTTGTTTTCATCTGTCTTTTCCTTTCTCCCAGCGGCTCATAGATCTTCCAGACAGAATGTACCGTCCGCGATGAGCTGTATTTCCCTGTTGTCTTGAGTCTGTGCCATAACAGACAAGTCAGGTGTCCCAATCATAATATCTATATGAACCGTGCTCTCATTCAAGCCATTTTTGGCCTTTTGGGCTGCACTCCAATTCCCGGCTCCAAGGACGCATTCCGGATAGGCTGCGCCGATTGCAAGGTGGCTGGCAGAGTTTTCATCGTAGAGCAGGTCATGGTAAATGAATCCGCTTTGCGCCACTTTGGAAGACTTGTCCACCAGGGCTATTTCACCAGCTCTGCGGTTTGCATCTGCCCCATGGATGATTTCGCGCAGGTCTTCCACACCCTCACTCCCACTTATGGAGACCACTTCACCCTTTTTGAAGACAAGGGAGAGCTTTTCAATATATATGTTCTTGTATGAGACAGGCCTGGTTGTTGTGATCGATCCCTCAACTGTTCTGAAATCCGGCGCGGTATAGACTTCCTCGGTCGGCATGTTGGGTAGAAATACCATTCCTTCCTTGCTCTCCGAAACTCCGCCCAGCCAGCGCGCATTGTCATGGAGACCGGCAGAAAGATCAACATTCTTGCCTTTGAATATAAGCCGTTTGATTTTCAGCCGGTCCAGTATTTTCCTTCTGGCGCAGAGGGTTTCAATATGTTTTTCCCAGGCTGCAACAGGATCGCGCTCGGAAAGCCTGCATGCGGAAAAAATTGCATTCCAGAGTTTCTCCAGCGCCACTTCCTCCGGAAGCCCGGGGAACATGGCAGTGGCGCGGCCTGGCGTTGCCGCGGATATTATGCACCAGCGGATTGCGTTTTCCTGTATCGCCTTCTGGAAAAATTGCAGTTCATTCGCGCGAGCGAGAAAGGCTTTTCCGACCCGTGTTGCCTCGATCCCCTGGAATTCTGCCAGGCTTTCCCTGCCTGAAATTGAAATGAAGGCACCGTTATATTTCAGGAGCTCCTGGTAGGCGTCCTTCATGCTTTCTGAAATGAAGCCTATAGACTGGTCTGTTCCGTAGAGCAGCAGGGAATGCTGGAGCTTCTCGTCCTGATAGAGGATGTTTACATAGAATGCGCCGCGTTTGTATGCTTCCTCGGCAATCGCAAGTGCCAGTTCCCTGTGTACTGTAAGCGCCCATATGAGCAGATAGTCACCCTTGCGGAGATTCACGCCGAGGGAAATCACAAGCCCGGCATATGCGCCAAGTTGTGCCGGGAATGCCGCCTTGGGTGTTGTTTTCAATCGTCGGCACTTTCAATGGCGAGCTTATTGAAAAATACTTCAGGCAGCCTGTAGAAATATGTGTAGGATAGCTCGAGACTTTCCACGGAAATGCGCTCGTCGCGCGAGTGGATTCTCCGTGCGTATTCGGTCAGGGTCAACTCCTCATGGAACAGGGAGAATCCATAGACGATCGTACCCTTTTTCCTGAAGTATCTGCCATCCGTAACGCTCCCTATGAAAAAGGGAACTGACTTGGCGAGCGGATAGACTGCACCAATAAGTTCCTGCGTTGCCTTGTACAGTGGTGTCTGGGAAGGAGACGAGTTTGAAGGATAGTATTCTATAATTTCCATTTCAAACTGCCTGGCCAGGGGGCCGAGTGCGCGGTTTAATTCCGATATCACAGTTTCCACCGTCTGACCTGGCAGTATGCGCACATCAAGTTCTATTATTCCCTGGTCCGGGATGATATTGATCTTGTTTCCAACAGAGACTACATTTGGCGAAATGGTCATCTGACCTGCGGCGTGCAGGAAGCGCGCGGTTCCTTCGTCTTTTTTGGCAAGCCTGTCAAGCGCCTTGCCGAATGTCCTGCGGTCAGTCAGTGCGCGCTTGACTGATTTTGGGAGCGAAAGATTTTCAACCATGTCCCTGTATTCGCGGGTGAAGGAGATTTTTGGTCTGTGCGATTCAAGCCTTCGCAGGGCTTCTCCAATTATGTAGGATGTGTTGGTAAGGCGGTAGGGTATGCTTCCGTGTCCGGATTCGCCCTTGGCCTTGAGTCTTGTCCAGGCGATTCCTTTTTCACCTACAGTGATTGTAATGTTTGGTTCCTGTTTGTTGGAGAGGAAAAATCCGCCAAGTTCGGTAATCATATAGTCAGCGCGTATTTTTTCCCAGTGATTTTCTGTAAGCCATCTCGCGCCCAGGCGGCCTGAGGCTTCCTCGTCCGCGACAGCGAGGAAGACAAGGTCACCAGGGAACGTCTTTTTTTCTTCCGCAATTTTGGCAAAGGCCATGGCCTGGGCAGCGGTCATGTTGAGCATGTCTACTGTTCCCCTGCCCCAAATATAGCCGCCGCGGAGATCACCGCCAAACGGGTCAGTGCTCCACTGCTCCTCGTTTGCGGGAACAACATCAAGGTGGCTCATGAAGCAGAGCGAGGGTGAGCCTGGATTTGTGCCGGGGATGCGGGCCACAAGGTTCGCCCTGCCAGGATGGGATTCCAGAATTTCCGATTCGATCCCGTATTCAGAAAAAAAGCGCTTTAGCGTTTGTGCTGAGCGGATCTCCTGGCCTGAATCTGGATGGCCTGTGTTTACGCACTTGTTGCGTATTAGCTCCTGCAACAAAGGTATGAGTGGTGTTTCCATTGACTGTGACATGAGGTAATCATATCACTACGCGCATATGGAAACAAGTTGTCAAAATTCAACAGTGAAACCGTTGTAGCTGCCGTGGGGTTGATGGTTTTCTATATGAACATTACGCACAAATGCGCCAGGAGGGCCCTTGGAAAGCCAGGTTGCCAGAAGCGAAAGCGCCTCCGGGTTTCCTTCGGCAACGACCCTGACCGCACCGTCCATGCGATTCTGGACAAAACCGCTAAGCCCGAGTTCTTTTGCCTTTCTCTGCGTTGAAAAGCGGAATCCTACACCCTGAACCCTTCCAGTTACTGTGGCTGTGAATGCTTTAACAGGTTTTTCATCCATAGTAATTTAAGGCCTGAGTTAGCTGTTCAATTCATTTTCTATCAGGTTTTCCAGTTCTGTGTAGTCAAAAGGTTTGTAGAGGACCTTGAACGGGATGGGGATATTGGGCTGGAGAAATCCACTTGTGATGAGGATTTTTTTATCCTTGCAGTATTTCTGGAGAAACCGGATCCAGTAGTCTCCACCCAGGAGGTCCATACGGTAGTCAGTGACTATTAGTGTGACTTCATTGTCAAGAAGTTGTTTCAGCGCGCCTACGCCATCTGATGCAACTATTACATTGTATCCCTTTTGCCTGAGGTAGTCCCTGATTGTGAGACGGATGGAGTCCTCATCCTCAACGATGAGTATCAGCGGCTTGGGATCCTTCATCGCTTTCTCCTTGATATTTTGCCAAAAGCTCCTGGATGGATTTTATAAGGCCTTCCATATCCAGTGGCTTTGCGAAAAAGGCATCCGCACCATTGCCTAAAATTGCGCTTTTTTCAGCCGGGTCATCAAGTCCTGTAATGGCGATTATTGCGGGGCTGTCAAACTGGCCGTCGCTTTTAAGCTTTTTGCAGAGCTTGTGGCCGTCAATGCCAGGAAGGTCTATGTCCAACAGTATCAGGCCAGGTGACCATTCTGCAATGAGTTTTCCCGCTTCAAAACCATCATAAGCCTGCAGGATGGTATTTCCAGGGAGCCTTTTTTCAAGGAAACGCTTGATCAGGTCATTTATGTCCCTATCATCATCTACGATAAGGATTGTGCTCCAGGAGAGCTGTTCACCCTTGAGATTTTCCAGTTCATCTGGTATGCGCATTCCACGCGCATTCAGGAAATCTATCAGATCATCCGTGTAAACACGGTATTGTCCTCCAGGTGTGACAAATGCCTTGAGATGTCCATTTTTGATCCAGTTGATGGCGGTCTGGTTAACTACCCCGCAAATATTCGCAACTTCAAGCGCTGAAAATATTTTGACCTTTTTTCCGTTCTTTGCCATGTAAATAGTCCTTCCGCAAATAAGCTACTTTTCTTTATTTTCCCAATTATCTATAATAATTATAATCTTTTAATTTGATATGTCAACTTGTAAATTTAGAACAGCAGTTAATGACTTCCGCTTTTTAAAAAACAGGGGATACTCCAATAATTCCCTGCTTAACCTGGTGGGTGACAGGTATAGACTGTCGCGGACAGCGAGAAACTGTCTGATGCGGGGGATTTCTGACCGTGTTTCATCGCTTGCCAGGAAAAAAAAAGTGATAAAACCGTCCAAGGTTCGGGGAATGCAGCTCTGGATAGACTGGTATAATGTCCTCATTACGGTTGAAGGATATTTAAAGGGTGGTTTGCTTTTTCTGTCCGATGACGGGGTCATTCGGGATGCGAGTGCAGTGCATGGGAGCTACAGGGCTTCAGTGGTTACGGACCCGGCCATTCAGGTAATACTTGATTCCTGTATGTCCTTGTTTCCGAAGGAGATGGGTATCTTTCTGGATGCTCCAGTCTCTTATTCCGGGCAGATGAAGACTTTGCTTCTATCAGTCCTGGAGGAGTTGTCGCCAGGTTTCCCGATTTCTGTTGAGGTTGTTCCTTCTCCTGATTACATTCTCAAAAGCAGAGCGGGTGTAAAGGCTTCTTCAGATTCCATAATCATGGATGCCCCGGGATATGTGCTTGATCTTCCCCGTTTGGTTCTGAAAAACCGGTACGGATATGTTCCGAAAAAAATCGAAGACCTCAATATGTCATGAGTTTTTCATTTGCGCTCAAGCGCCCTTTTTATCACAGGCCAGGGAAAGCCCCTTCGTGATAGCCTGGCTGTTGCTTTCTCTTGTGTGATGCGGCCTTTTGCGAGCATTGATTCAAGCACATTTCTGCAGTGAGATACTTCTTCATCCATCGGGAGGAGAAGATCAAGAGCCATTTTTGCTATATCCCTGCCTACTCCCTTTGTGATGAGTTTACCTAATATCTCGTTTCTACTC
>RPPD01000024.1 GCA_003818675.1 Spirochaetaceae bacterium | reverse complement strand
TCCCGACCAACTGTTCGTGGAGTGAGATTCGGCGCACAATTGCTTTTTTCAACTCCATTATGGTATTGGGAAAGGTAATTGAGACAGATATGACGTCATTGACATTGAAAATTGTAACCAGCCGCTTGATGTAGAGTATCAACCCCGCTCCGTTTCTGCTTATATCCTTTACATATCCCTCAATGATCGCTTCCGGGTAGTCCGTGATATGGCATGACGCCTTGTATGTCGCCTGAGGATATAACGGTATGCGGATCGAACCTCGAAATGCCCGATGTGCAAAACCAGGCGAACGGATTAAGGTCAGGAGAGTCGGCACAAAATCCTTTTTCTTGCTGAAAACATCCCATGCATGCACCACAACAGCGGGATGATCGTGGAAAACCTCGCGCACCGGCTGAAGGTCGCGGGTATACAGATGGCATCTTGAGGCCGACGATCGCGGGGTATTATCACGAATCGCAGACAGAACCTTTGTTCTTTTTTCCGGCTCTTCTGGTTCGTAACGCAGAACAGCATCAATATTGATGACCAGCAGATCAGCTGATGGGACACCTCGCACAGAATCAAAAAACGACCGTACGGATGTGTGGTATCGTTTCAACAGGATGTCGTACTGAAGGAGCTCAAATTGTTCCTGCTCTCCCGCAAATTCCGGGAAAAAAAGCCAATGCATGGTGCGCGCCGAAATTTTCCCGTTTATTTGATCCATGCATCGCCCCCTGGCCCTATTTTGTAATCGCTTTCCACCGCATGCAATAGAATTCCACAATACATTTTACTGAATTATAATGCAGCAGAGGGTCAAAATACAAATTCATCCTGAAAATATCGCACTGGTTTTTTCCCTGCATCCTTCGGCCTTCCGCATCCGGTTCCCGGAGGTTCCCTATCTGATAGAATTCAGTTATGCTTGCGTCTGGAGAAACGAAACGCATGAATATCAACGAAATCGTTCTGGCCACGAACAACAGACATAAACAGGAAGAGATAGCCGCAGCACTGCCGGGAATTAAAATCCTGCTGCCGGAAGATGCCGGTCTCAAGTTTTCCTTTGAAGAAACAGGTTCCACATTTTTCGAAAACGCGTACGGCAAGGCAGAAGAGCTTTTTAAAAAGATCAGATTGCCGGTCATGGCTGACGACTCCGGGCTCTGCGTACCAGTACTTGGCGGCCCACCAGGCATTTTTTCAGCGCGCTTTGGCGCTGATACACCTGTTCCACCCGGTACCGACGCAGAACGCAACAGCTACCTGCTCTCGCTTTTGCCGGAAGGCGGCCCTCATGACGCGTTTTTCGTATGCTGCATGGTTTTAATCCTCGGGGATTATAAATTTTTTGCCGTGCAGGAAACAGTTCATGGCGTTCTTGTTAAAACACCTATTGGGGATAACGGCTTTGGCTACGACCCGATCTTCTTCCTGCCGGAACTGGGCAAGACGGTAGCCGAACTGCCGGTGGATGAAAAAAACTCGCTTTCACACAGGGGCAAGGCTGTCAAAAAGATGGCAGGGCTTCTTGGCCTCGTTTGAGGATTCACTTGCCAAGCAGCTCTGGATGCATAGAATTACAGGCAGGGGGTCCCAACATGACGTTAAAGACCATTTCTGTAATGATTCTGATGTTTCTGGCAGTATCAGTTTTTCTGTATGCTGAAAAACCCCTGGAGTTCACTCTTGAGAACAATAGCGGGCTTACAATATTTGTCCTCCGACTCTCTCCTGCCGGTTCCGGAGTCTGGACAAATGACGTTCTTGACGGCGAGGTGGTTGCTGATCAAAAGACCATAATTATAAATTTCAGCCCTGAAAAGCAGAGCGAATACTGGGACCTGGCTGTTGTGGACCTTGTTGGCGACAATTATGAATGGAAGGCCGTCAGAATTATTACCGGCAAGACAGTAACGCTTTTGCCGCCATTTGTTAAATGACAATTCACAATTCAGCCATATCTTTCCCTTGAAACTGCCATAAAACCATAGTAGTATCCCAAGACATGAGGGCAACGCGCGCAATCATCAGACTCGACAATCTCAGACACAATATACAGATAGTGAAAGAGCTCGTTTCGCGTACAGGGAAAGAGATAAAAATCTCCATGGCGGTAAAAGCGGATGCCTATGGCCACGGCGCAATAAAAATTGCACACGTAGCACTTGAAGAAGGAGTGTATTCACTGGGTGTAGCCACTGTGGACGAAGGCATGGAGCTGCGCGAAGCCGGCATAAAAGCTCCCATACTGCTCCTCGGGTTTCCCCTGCCTGAAGAAATAGCCCAGATTGTAAGCGCAGACATGACTCCATATGTTGCTGACCTGGAATTGACCAGACTTTTTGAAAAAGAAGCTTTAAAACAGGGGAAAAGGCTTCCAGTGCATTTAAAGATTGATACTGGCATGGGCAGGATTGGTTGCCAGCCATCCTCTGTCCCCCAAATTGCCGCTGCAATTGCTGTATCGCACAATCTTGCAATAGAAGGACTCGCCACGCATTTCCCGCTTTCAGACACAACCGACCCGGCATTTACCCTTGCTCAGGCAGAAATGATCAAGAGTATTCTATCAGACCTGGCAAAGGCCAACCTCCGTCCCCCGATTGTTTCCGCCGCCAACTCCGGGGCAATAATCGCCATGCCTGAAACTTACTTTAACATGGTCAGACCCGGAATCATGCTTTACGGCTATTATCCATCAAAGGAACAGGGACGAAGCCTCGCGCTTAAGCCTGTAATGGAGCTTGTGACCAGAATAAATTTCCTTAAAAAAGTAAAAAAGGGTACTCCCCTGTCTTATGGCCACACATGGACTGCGGATCAGGACACATGGATAGCGACTCTGCCCGCAGGATACGGGGACGGATATTCAAGGCTGCTTTCAAACCGCGGATATGTAAACATTGGCGGCAAACGCTATCCTGTCCGCGGCCGCGTATGCATGGACCAGACCCTTGTGGATATTGGCCCTGTATGTACGGCAAATCTTTATGACGATGTAATGCTCTTTGGCAATTGTGAAAATGGGCCGGACGCCGAGGAGATAGCCCTGCTTATGAACACCATTCCGTACGAGGTCACATGCCTTATAACCCGCCGGGTCCCGCGAGTATATGTGGAATAGTGACAGGTGCGCTATAATTCATGGTATGGAGTTTAAATGAAAAAATCAACTTTGTTCATGATCTTCCTTTCCATAACGTTTTTCTTATCACTGTTTGGTGCCTGTGGACAGACCGCAAATCCTGATTCAAGTCCAGGCACATCCGATTCAGTTGACCGGAAATCATTGTTGAGCTTCCATTTAGTCGATGAAGATGCATGGAAGCGCCTTCTGGGTTATTTGGCAGGTAATCCAGGGTTCAAACCAATGCAAAACGAGGATGGTACATTTTCCTTCCCTAAAGAATTGTATACGGATGGAACTGTCTTTTTGGGAAGTTACACAAAAAATGATTCAGGCGCTGAAGAGCTTCTCACATATATTCCAATTAAGAACGAGCCGGTTCTTTCAGGCATGTCCGTTCAGGATGCTGTTGTCAGAGCGGATCCGCAGAGCCAAGAACCGGGTATCGTTCTTACCCTGGGGGAATTCACTGACCATGACGGGAAAATGGTACATGGCAGGGATATCATGAAAAAAATAACCGAAGACAACAGAGGCAAATTTATTGCCATTATCTTTGACCACAAGCTTGTCTCTTACGCACGGATAAACGATGTTATTGAAAGCGGAATCATCCGCATTACCGGCAATTTCACGCTTTCTGAAGCCCAAAGGATTGTCTTAATTGTCAAAGGAGAAAATTAGCATCTGCAGGTGCCGTGAACTCTGCCCTATTTAATCCGCAGCACCTTCCCAAGAGGTGTACCAAAATATACAACATTCTGGTGCAGGGTCATTGCAGAAATATTTTTTTCCAGATTTGAATCCTGGAACTTGAGCTTGATCGGCTTGTTTTCACCTTCCACCAGATAGAACCCCGGGCCGTCTTCCTTCGTTGCTGCAAGTCCCAAAAGAAATCCGCTTGACCCAATAATAAAAGATGCAAACGAGCTCGGCAGTTTTCTGAAAACCGTATCCTGGTTGGCAAGGTCAATGATCTTTATTCTTTCAGAATAGGGCAGCCAGAATGAATGGTAGTGGTCTGCCCATAGATGCTCTTCCCTGTCAGGCTGAACCGGTCCCCGGTCACCCCAAAGCGAGACATACGTAGTATTGTTGTCACCCACCCAGATCCATGCGGGCAATGCACCGGTATAGATCTCAGTCAACTGTTTACCCACAAGATTGTATTCATACAACTTTCCCATGACAAACTCGGCGCTTGCCAGGTGATAGGGATTTATCCCATACGAGATTTTTCCTTCATTGATCCAGGTACCTGCATATATTTTGCCTGTGTGGTCTGCAGCAAGACACAGGATGTTTTCATTGACATTGAAAAGCTCCTGAATTGTCCCGTTTTCATCAATTGCCACGATGCTGTTGGTGGCTGTACCGCCAGCTGCATCCTGTCTGCATTTTACTGCACAAAGTCTTCCATCAGGAAGCACGGCCAGGTTTTGGAAACTGAGCTCTGAGGAACAGGTTCCCAGGGATGCAAAAAGTATGGGTTTTTCCGGATATTTTATCCTCCACACGTCACCCTTCCTTGTTGCGGCATAAACATATTTTCCATTTGACGCCAATGCGACTATTCCGGAATCCGCTGCAAATATTTCCTGCGCAAGCCTGGAACTTCCACGCTGTATCTCACCCTTTAAATCCGATAAAGAAATTCCATTATCACCACAGGAAAAAAGTATTCCTGAAAGAACAAGTGCACATGCCAGAGACAGGGCGAGGAAAAACCGATGATTATGCATGAACAAACCCCTTTTTCAAAACCGCAATAAAAGCGGCGGAATGATACGAGTTTTTAATTCTTTTGTTAATTAACAGACACGCAGGATGTAACAGAAGAACCAGGCGCACTCTGCAGTTTATAAAATAGTATATCAGGGCGATTATTTCAAGGGGAATTAATATACCATTCAATCACCGGATTGACTCAAAATGCTTTATACAATATATTCCTATATAGGATAATATATATGCTACATTTAAACACCCTTACAGACGATGATGCAAGGCACGCAATTAAACACAACGAGTTTGACACTGGCATTATAGCCATGGCAAAAAACGTACTGGTGATTCTTTCACAGAATTGGTGTTCCCAGTGGCAGTATCTGAAAAGCGATCTTGAAAAACATATAACAACAGGCGAAGCGGACATCCATGTCCATATCTTTCTGTACAACCGTTCGCCACTCTTCCAGGAATTCATGGATTTTAAAGAGAAGGTTTTTGTCAATGATCAAACCCCGTATATGCGCTTTTACAGGGACGGAAAGCTTTTTTTCGAGTCCAACTTTCTCCCTTTAGAGAGCATTATCCGGAAATTTACTTCATAACACATCGCTTTTGGTCCAGAAATCGCCTCACTTGCTTGTTCTCTATTTACAAATCAGGCCTGTTAAGCATATATTAGAAACACAATTCACATGGCCGACTTTGTTCACCTTCACACACATTCAGATTATTCCCTTCTGGACGCAATCACGGCGATCCCCAAGCTCGTAAAAAAGGCCAGGGATTCCAACATGACTGCCCTGGCGCTCTCTGACCATGGTAATATGTTTGGAACCCTGAAGTTCTACAAGGAATGCCGCAAGCAGGGGATCAAGCCCATAATCGGTTCGGAATTCTATGTTTCCCCTGGCTCTCGCTTTGTCAAAAGCGGTCAGGAAACCGGCGTCAAGTATTACCACCTCCTCCTGCTCGCGCGGGACACAGAAGGATATCGGAATCTGCTGGAACTCTCCTCAAAAAGCTATCTTGAGGGTTTCTACTACAGACCGCGCATTGACGAGGAACTCCTGTTCAAGCACTACAAGGGTCTCACGTGCCTTACCGCATGCCTCGCGGGTGAAATTCCATCACTCATTCTACTGGAAAAACACGAAGAGGCGGCAAAAAAAGCCTGCGCATACAGTGAGCTCTTTGGAAAAGAGCATTTTTTCCTGGAACTCCAGTATCATGGCATTACTGACCAGAAAAAAGTTAACGAAGGCCTTCTGGCCATAAACCGCAAGCATGGAATCCCTGTCGTGGCGACAAATGACATCCATTATCTGGAGCGTGCCCACGCCAGGGCGCAGGACATTGCCATCTGCATTGGGACAAACAGAAAGATCACTGAGGGAAACCGCCTCAAGTTTGATTTTCCCGAGTTCTACTTCAAGACAGAAGAGGAAATGGCCGCTGTATTTCCGGACAATCCCGAGGCTCTGCGCAACACACGTGTAATTGCGGACCAGTGCAGCCTGGACATTCCCTTGCCAGGCCCCCTTCTGCCGCACTATGAAGTACCAGACAGCTTCACTTTGGAAAGCTATCTTGAGGCAAAGGCCATGGAGGGGCTCACCCATCGTTACACGAATGTTTCAACGGAGATGATGGAGCGGCTGAAATATGAGATCGATGTCATCACATCCATGGGATTCACAGGCTATTTCCTGATTGTCTGGGATTTCATAAGCTTTGCCCGCAACTCGGGAATTCCCGTCGGCCCTGGCCGAGGCTCGGGAGCTGGCTCGCTTGTCGCCTATTGCCTTGGTATTACAGACATTGACCCGCTCAAGTATGGTCTCCTCTTCGAACGATTCCTGAATCCGGAACGCATATCAATGCCTGACTTTGACATAGACTTCTGCTTCTCCCGCCGGGGCGAGGTCATAGACTACGTGACTGGAAAGTACGGCAAAGACCGTGTATCACAGATCATCACCTTTGGGACACTGAAGGCACGCGCGGTAATCCGCGACGTGGCCCGCGTGCTGGACATACCTTACGAGGAAGCTGACGGGATAGCCAAGCTCGTCCCGACCGGACCCAAGGTTGACCTGGAAGCCGCGCTTGACATGGAACCCCGTCTTCGTGACGTGGCCTCGCGCGGCCCTGTCTACGAGGAGCTGATCAGCGCATCCCGAACACTGGAGGGACTCTGCAGGCATGCTTCCACCCACGCCGCGGGTATAGTCATTGGCCGGGAACCTCTTACCCACTATGTCCCGCTCTACCGTGATCCAAAAACCGGCCAGACCGCAACTCAATTCACAATGGACTATCTAGAGGAGTGCGGCCTGGTGAAGATGGACTTTCTTGGCCTCAAAACACTCACCCTGATCCAGAACACGCTTGAGCTTTTAAAAAGACGCGGCATTGATATAAACATCTCCACTATTCCCGAACAGGATACAAAGACCTTCAAGATGCTCTCGCTGGGTAAAAGCGCGTGTGTGTTCCAGTTTGAAAGTCCCGGCATGCAGAACATTTTAAAGCGCGCACGGCCTGAAAAAATCGAGGATCTCATTGCCTTAAACGCCCTCTACAGACCAGGCCCAATGGAGAACATTGACCAGTTCGTCACGGGAAAGCACAACTGGTCCCAGATCCAGTATCCATTGCCGGAACTTGAACCCATTCTCAAGGAAACCTACGGCGTCATAGTCTACCAGGAACAGGTAATGCAGATCGCCCAGAAGATCGCGGGTTATTCCCTGGGACAGGCAGATATCCTCCGCCGCGCCATGGGAAAGAAAAAACTCGAGGTAATGGCGGAGCAGAAAGAAAAGTTCCTGGCAGGGGCAACTGCAAACGGCTACCAGAAGGATATCGCGGACAAGCTGTTTGAGCTTCTTGTCCCTTTTGCAGGGTATGGATTCAACAAGTCACATGCCGCGGCGTACTCTCTTCTGGCCTACCAGACAGCGTTCCTGAAAGCCAATTACCCCGCAGAGTTTATGGCCGCGAACCTGACAAACGAAATTCAGGACCTGGACAAGCTTGCGGAATATATCAGGGAAACCCGCGACATGGGAATAGAAATTCTGCCGCCGGATATAAATCTCTCCGAAGGAGACTTTGCCGTTACCGGCGGCAAGATCATCTACGGCCTGATCGGCATCAAGAATGTCGGCACAGCCGCGGTGGAAGAAATAATCCGTGAACGCACAAAGCGCGGGCCCTTCAAAGCTCTCTTTGATTTCCTGGAGCGCGTAAGCCTGAAGGTTGTAAACAAGAAAACCGTTGAAGCGCTCCTGTTGGCCGGTGTGCTTGATCCATTCGGTGAAACCCGCGCCACACTCTTTCACAACCTGGAGCAGATAATGCAGATCGCCTCCCGCCGCCATGACCAGCGTGAGGGCGGCCAGGGGCTTCTCTTTGAGGACATGGCGAGTGATGACTTCGCCACACTCAATCTGACAACAGTACCGGAATGGCCCAAGATGAAACTCCTCATGGATGAGCGAGACTGTCTGGGTTTCTTTTTCTCCGGACACCCGCTTGACGACTTCAAAAAATATATTGAACGCTACACAACACTGAACCTCGCAGAAAAGGAAAACCTATCCCAGGACAGGCTCTACACGGTAATTGGACTTCTAAAAAATATAAAAGAGATAATCACCAAAACAGGCAAGCGCATGGCTTTCGCGGAGATAGAAGACATGCGAGGTTCAATTGAGTGCATTCTTTTCTCTGACATCTTTGAAAAATGCCGCGAACTTTTAAAAGACCGCGAGGTTGTGGCAGTCCGCGGCAAAATTGACACAAGCCGCGGCGATGCAAAGCTCAAGGTGGAAGAGATGCTGGGGCCGGACGCGCTGGCAAAAAAGGCGGCCAACGCAGTGCATATCAGGCTCTCAAAGGACCTGGTGGATGAGGACAACTCCTATCGCCTCAGGGACTTTTTATCAGACCAGAAGGGCGGATGCAGGGTTTTCTTTCACATTGAAGGCAATGGTGAGCGCGAGGAAACCGTGATCCGCGCCACAGCCGAGCTTTCTGTTTCAGCAGACCCGGACATTCTCTTCAAACTCAGGGGCTACCCGCAAGTGATTGAGGTCTGGAGTGAATAAAAGCAAAGGACAAGGAGTTCGATGATGCAAATAGTCAGGGAATTATTACATCTTTCAAGTGGAATCATTACGATATACAGCTTTATAATAATTTTCAGGATTCTCCTGACCTGGTTCCGCGGTTTTGACTTTGGCGGTCCATGGAGATTCATCTGTTCAATCACTGATCCCTATCTGAACCTTTTTCGCGGAATACGCTTTCTCCAACTTGGATCAATGGATTTATCGCCAGTTCTCGGGATAATACTCCTGCAGATTCTGGCGTCTATTCTAAAATATGCGGCCATTACAGGGATGCTCACACCCCTTACCATCCTGACGGCAGTGGCGTTGGCAGTCTGGCAGACAATAATTTCAATCCTGATTTTTTTTGGAATCATTGCCGCCATACGTTTCGTAAGCATTGTTTTCATGCGAGGACCTGCAGGCGGTTTTTTCTTTGTACTGGATTCCATTCTTGAACCATTCACGCTTGCAGTCAGGAAATGCGTTCCTGGCGGCAGAAACCTGACCTATCCCCGGGCCCTGATGATTATGGCGATACTCATCACCATTATTTGCGTTTTGGGCCTTATCTTTGTGGAGCCTTTAATACTGTCCCTTTTTGGATTATCGCTCGGCTAAACAGGACTACAACTGGCGTTTTACCTGCTGGAGTTGGGCTACATGCTTTTTCTCTTCTTCAATGATATGCCCGACATGTTCTGGTCCAAGACGCGCAGGGATCAGGTCAAGAAGGCCTGTGTAGTACAGGATTGACTTCATTTCAAGGCCCAAGGCTATGTCAATTATTTCACGTATGGTCTCTTTTCCCGTCAAAGCGTCTGCAGCCGAAAGACTCCCCTCTCCGCCATGTGAATCAGCCAATGCATCCAGGTAGAGTCCTGTTTCCTGAAAGGGATCATAAGATGATTCATCTGAAAAATCTTTGCTGATTTTAGCCTTCATGTCCAGAAATATTTTCTTGTGAATATCTTCCATCTTGGCAAGGCTCTCCAGGAGCTTCACATGCGTGCTTCCAGCTGTCAGGCTTGCCGCCCTGCGGTAAAACGCGGCTCCGTTTTCCTCTATCTTGATTGCCATGGCGAAAACTTCATCTGCATTAAACGTTATACCCATAAAACCCCCATGCTTTTTTTAAAGCGGCATTGGATTGCAGAGATTTTCCCTGCAGTCCGCGACCCTGCCACAGTTAAAACAGATATATTCAGGATTTTTTGTAAGCTTTTTGATTTCCTCGAAGAGATCCTGACTGGCCAGAACACAGAGATGGCCTTTGTGTTCTCCCTTGCATGTTTCCTTTGCCATGCGTTTCCTCCAATATTCTTTTATAAATGAGATTTACCTAATTTCCAGAAAAAGTCAACGTACAATGACGTTTGAAAAACCGAGGCTGGCGAGCAGGGCTTTCGCTTCTGCAAGTTTTTCCGCTGGAACCGCTTCCATTATGACACGCAGATTCCCGGCTGAAGCGATCTCATAGACAACAGAATATCCCTTCAGATTCAAGGTTCTGCCAAGACGTTTTGCATTCTCGTGGTCCTTAAATGACGCGACCTGGATCTGGCAGAATGCCGCCTGTGAAGGTGACTTGACCACTTCAACACTTACTCTGGCAATACCTGTTTTGAGCATGTCCAGATCCTGGGCGGCCACGCGTGAGAGATCAATAATGCGTCCCTGTACAAAAGGTCCGCGGTCATTTATGCGTACCACTGTGCTTTTTTGGTTGTCAAGGTTTGTAACGCGCACCATTGTACCAAATTGCAGGGTCTTATGTGCGGCAGTGTACTTTTCGGTATCAAAAATCTCTCCGCTTGCAGTCTGACGGCCCTGGAATTTGCCTGCATACCAGGAAGCAAATCCCTCTTCAGCTTGTGCAGGCAATACAGATGACAAGAGCAGGACAATCATGGAAAGGATGCGTCTCATAATATTGTTATCGGTTTGTATTCTATTTTTCTTCTACACTGCCAATGGAAAATTCATCAATCAGGTCCCTGGCCTGACGGGAGATACGCGTGAACATCAGCCCGTTATCAAAAACGCTGTTGCTTTCCTTGATCCAGACAACCTCAGCCATGGCCTTTATGGGTTCCGGATTTCCAGGAAGTCTGAAATTGATTACATAGGTGTCTCCGATGGAAAGCGGGGTATTCTTTATGGTGATGCAGACTCCACCGTGGCTTATGTCCTTGGTGAATGACATGTTTTTCAGTCTGCTGTTAACGGATTCATGCTCTATGTCTGTCTGTAAAAGATACCGATGGTATTGTCTTTTTTCTTTCACATGCGGCTCCTCAGCCTGTCAGACACACAAAGAGTTTTGTCAAACGCAGTCTTTAAGCTCGCGTATCAGCTTGAAATGTCTGAGTTTTGAGATGGCCTTTTCCTGGATCTGGCGTACGCGCTCCCGCGTTATGCCTAAAAGCTTTCCAGTTTCTTCCAGGGTGAATGGGCCCTCGCCTGCAAGTCCAAAGCGAAGCTGGATTATCCGCATCTCGCGCTCGGAAAGCTGGCGCAGCACCCTGCGGATCGTGTTCTGGAGGGTCACTGAAAATACGCTCTCAAAGGGCATCTTGGAATTGTCATCTGGAATCAAATCTGAAAGGCGGGTGATGTTCTCGTCATCAACGGTTGTATCAAGCGAGGTCGTCTCCTGCGAAAGTTTTACGATGTCCTTGACCTTGGAAACAGGAATGTTC
>RPPD01000023.1 GCA_003818675.1 Spirochaetaceae bacterium | reverse complement strand
TACTTCAACTGGCATGAGGCCGCGAAGGAGCACCTGAAGGATGCCCGCGCCATATTAAAGGGGATCACATGAGCGCGATTGCATGCCTGACTGTGCTGGTCAGCATTGTTTCTTGTTTTTTGTCTTCATGCACCGGTTCAGGTGATATCACTACAGCCAAACTGGTCATCAAAGATTGTATACTGTCTCAAGTTGGAGAGATGGAGGCCATGCTCATCAAGCGCTATTGCGCCGGCAACCGCAGGTGGGACCTCATATATGAGAAATACAATGTCATTGCCGTTCGCAAGGAAAAAGCGGATGAGACAGTATTTTCGGAAATCTATGAGACCTCGGCAAACGGATTCTATATGCGGCTGCATCCTGACAACGGTTTTATCCAGACACGGGTTTTGATATCCTTTGACGAACCGTACGGATTTGGCGAGGCTGAGATGGTCACAGTCACTGACAGCTCGGATAAAACCATTGATTTGAAGATTTTACCTGCAAAGAAAGACACGACCACATATTCCAGCTACCTCATAATCCGCGGGAAATACTGCATAATCGAAATATTCGAGGAATCGCCTTTGGTTGAACGCGTGTATACAATAACAGCATTAAAGGAACTCACAGCAGAACTTGAGACAGTTCTGGCACATGCAAAGGAGCTTGCCGAGACCGGGGTTGTGAGAGTACCAGAACTTTATCCTTCCCAGCAGGATAAACCATTCTTTATCGTCACAGACAGCCCGGATAAGGGCACCTATATGATCAGTGCCGGTGTCAGAGTCAGCAAAGAAGGTATTCTCTACATCCGTGTTGTAAACACCGAAGATGGAAATGAATTTGCGGGACCGGAATTCAAAAAACAGACGACCCGCATTGCAGGATTTGACCCTGACAATAATTTCGTTTTCCCCTACTCATCCCAGATTACGATTATGGGGAATGAATCAGCCTCAACAAAAAGCTTTAAAGCCCGCTTTGAGCTTATGTTCCAGGGGCGGGACAGAAGCCTTTCAAAAATTGAGGAACTGACACGCATGATAAATCTCCTGGAGCAACAGGAATAATGGATAATTTCCCCCTGCCCAGGCTGGATATCCAGTCAAAAGCGCGCAATCTTCTGCTGCCGCACTGCAGACTGGCTTTAGGTGAAATCTGGGAGGATCCCACAGGCCTTCACCGCGTTGGATGCCTGGATGCCTCAGATCCTGCAGCCATGGCAAGACTCGCCAAACCGGTCAGTGCATCGCTTGCGCTCCATGACCCGCCGTACAACCAGGTTGCGTTTGAGGAACAAAGCGTTTCCAGGTTTATTGAATGGTGCGGGTCATGGATACATAATACTGACACGGCACTTGCTGATGACAGCTCGCTTTATGTCTGGCTCGGAGCAGACCAGAACAGGGGTTTTCAGCCACTGCCGGACTTCATGATCATGATGCGCGGAATGTCATCATTCAGGGCAAAAAGCTACATCACCATGCGCAACCAGCGCGGCTACGGAACCCAGGGGAACTGGATGGCTGTAAGGCAGGAACTTCTGTATTATATCAAAGGCAAACCGGAATTTGAGGTTGCTGCCGAATACACTGACATACCCAAGATCCTCCGCGGCTACTACAAGAAAGTTGGCGGCGAAGTCACCGACAACCTTTCGCGAGGCAAGTCGCCAAACATCAGGGCAGGAAATGTATGGGTGGACATACAACAGGTTTTTTATCGCATGGAGGAAAACGTCGCGGGCTGCTTTGCGCAAAAGCCGCTTGCGGCAATACAGCGAATTGTCAGTGCCTCTTCACAGCCAGGCAATCTTGTGCTGGATTTTTTCGCACACGCAGGGACTACACTCCTGGCGTGCGAACGCACAGGCCGGAAGTGCGCAACAGCAGACCTGGATCCGCTCTTCTGCGAGATCAGCATAAGAAGGCTCCTGCACTTTAGAAGTTCCGGCAAAACAGGCTGGCAAAACTCCAATCCATTTGCGGCTGAACTTGGCAAGCAGGGTATTTCGGGATTTGACGAAAAGGGATATCCGGTTTACAAATAGGACAAATCATCATGGACACAAACAGGCTTAAGGATGAAATAGAAAGACTCAGTACACTCACATTTTCGCGCTCAGGAGGCGCAGGCGGCCAGAACGTCAACAAGGTAAATACACGGGTACAGGCACATCTTGGTCTTGACGGGCTTGCAAGCCTGACCGCAACAGAACTGGATGCAGTACGGCTGAGCCTCGCAAACAGGGTTACACTGGAAGGTGAGCTTACAGTAAGCGTGCAAAACTCCCGCAGCCAATGGCACAACCGCGAGCTTGCGCTTGAGAAACTCTACATTCTAATCACAAAAGCGGTCCATGGATCCAATATGAAACCCCGGCACAAAACAAGACCATCAAAAAGCGCCAGGGAAAGAAGGCTCTCGGCAAAACGCCGCACATCGGAAAGAAAACAATTCCGCAGAAGCCGTCCCGGACAGGAATAGTCCATCAGCTCACCCTCCTGCTTTTTTATATTTGCACTGACGATACCCGCGACCTATACTTAAGAAGCATGGTGATACACTGACGGGACCGGCTATCCACCGGCGCCTTCGGAGCACAGATATGGCAAAAATCGATCTCGAATTGGAAAAAAGACAAAAAAAGAAAGCTCTTTCCGTCAGCCTGATCCTGATAGCAGCCGCCTCGGTAATCATGGGATTGACGAACTGGATATATTTTGCCGAATTCTGGAGCATCAGTATCATGCTCTTTTCAACCGCCGGTGTGTGCCTCATCGCATTGTGGCTTAATCTGCAAGGCAAGTTTTTGGCCGCATCAATCATTGCCGTGACAATCGGCTTTGCCGCGGTTTATCTGAACATATACCTGGCCGGGGGCTTGCGGGATCCGGGGATCGTTTCCATCCCCGTGGCAATTGTTTTTGCCGGCCTTCTTTTTGGGCGCAGGGTAATTCCATTTATCACCGTTTTTTCAGTGATCGTCATCGGCGTGGCTGCCTGGCTTGAAATATCCGGTATAAAAATAGTCACGCTTGACGTCATCAATTTCAACACCTTCATCGTCATCAGCGTATTCACAATCTGTGCAGGCATGACCATAGATGTAATCATGAAAAATAACAGCAGCATGCTGGAGCGCATACGGGATGACTCCGGAAAGCTCCTGGAATCCGAGCTGAAATAACGCACGGTTTATAATGGCGTGAATGACGTGATCATAGTGGCCGATGGCTATACAGCAGAAGTTCTTGAAGCAAATGAACGTCTTAGGGATATTTTCGGCTACGCCCCGGAAAAGGCAGGACAACTGACACTCACAGACATTTCTTCCGGTACTTCACCATATACGGGAAACGCGCTGAAAAAATACCTTTTTGAGGCGCAGAAGGCACCACAGATTGTAGAATGGCAAGCCAGGCACGCAAACGGGAGCTTTTTCTGGACTGAAATCACGATGCGTCACACGATGCTCGGAGAACAGGAACGCGTGTTGTTGATAATCAGGGACATCTCCGCAAGAAAAAAGGCCGAGGAACAGCTGGTCAACATGCGCAACCAGCAGTCCATCTCAATGCTCTCGTCAGGGATTGCGCATGACCTCGCCAACAGCCTCACCGGCATCACGAGCTCGGTTTCATTCCTGAAACCCATGATGATAAAATCACCACAGCCGGATTGCGCAACTGTAAATGAATACCTGGAAATCATTGGAGATTCCGCATCGCACCTGAATGATCTTGTCAAACAGCTTTCAATGCTTTCCAGAAACGAGGAGATTGTCTTTTCATCCGTTGACCTTATCAAGGTCTGCGACCACGCCGTGAAACTGTGCAGAAAAACCTTTTATAACCAGATCACAATAAAATGGGAAGCGCCTGGCTCTCCCGCACCCACTTACGGCAACAAAACCCAGTTAGAACAGGTCCTCCTGAACCTGTGCATTAATGCCGCGCACGCCATGACAACCATGCGGGACAAAAATGAAACGCAGGGTGGCGACCTGAGTCTTGCAATCAGGAAAACGGAAAACAAGGAGTCAGTCAAGCTTGCGCACGCGCTTATCCCGTGGGAACCCTACTGGGAGATAACGGTCTCGGACACAGGCGTGGGCATTGACGATTCAACACGGCGCCAGATCTTCGATCCCTACTTCACAACAAAAAAAGGGTTGGGTGGAACAGGCCTGGGGCTTTCCATGGTACAATCGATAATCATCAAGCATGCGGGTTTTCTCAATGTGGAATCCGCTCCGGGCAAAGGCTCCACATTCCATGTTTATCTTCCAGTTTGCCTTGACACCAAATGATTCGCCCACTATTCTTTTTGTTGATGAAGAATCGCAATGGGTTTCGCGCGCAAACGCTTTCAGGCGCCATGCTCCTCGGGCTGCTGCTTCTTCTTACCGTGGCCCTTGTTTTATCCTGCAATCGCGAACCAGACCCTCCCACAGCCATCGAAACTCAGACTCCATCCCCGACTCCCGCTCCCATGGAAATCGCACGAGTACGCGCCACCACCTTTTATCTGGAAAAGGATGCCCCGATCTGCAAATACCATCCATGGAAGGCATTTGACCAGGATCTTACCACCACGTGGATGCAGGACGGGGACGGGAATGGTACAGGCCAGATCATCACCATAGATTTCGCAACACCGGTCAAGGCTGACATGATCAGGATCATTCCATACTAGCACCTTTCGCCTGATTTCCATTACTACAACCGTATTAAGACATTGACCCTGGTTCTTGACAATGAACTGGTCGTAACCACAGCCCCGCCCGGTGTAATTATCCGCGAGACTGCATTTCCAGAGCGTGAAATTTCCAAATGCAAAATTCTCATCAATGAAATATACAGGGGCACAGAGTTTGATCGTGTGCGGATAGCGGAAATTGAATTCCTTTCAGCAGGGCAGACAATTCCGGTTGGCGAAAGCCCGGACTGCACAATGATAAAGGCATTTGACCAGCACCAGGGTCTCTCTGTGCCAGCCGGGAAAAAGGTCATACTCGCCGGCAGGGGCGTTTTCTTCCTCTACCCCGGCGGACAATACGCATCAGGTTCCGCGATCTGGAAGACAACCGGTTACTGGGCGTTTGACCCATACAACCTGATGATCTATATAACGGAGACAATCGCAGCCAGGGTCGAAGGCACAGGCGATTCAATAAAACCCGCAGGGCAAGGGACCGTGGAATATTTTGAGGACTATCGCTTCAGGGAGGAGGCCATCAAGGCTGGCAGAACAATTGACTGGCTGGACACAATCTACCGGGGAGTTCACCTTGATCAACCTGATGCCGTCGTGAGTTTTATTGATCCAGGGGATTGGGTTGTGTATACGAGTGACGAGTCCTCGCCCACTGTCGAGAATTACATAAAAAACAGGCAAAGACTTTATGCGGAAAACCGCAACAAGTCTGAAAACCAATAGCAGGCAGATTTTCTTATTGGAGGCAAACATGAAAAGCGAAACGACAAAGTCACTGTTCCAGGCAGGAAATATCATTAGTGCCGCTGTAATGATCACTGTGAATGCGCTTGCCAATTTATTGCCAATTGCCGGAAGACGCACCGGTGAAATCTCTGACTTGATACCCAATCTTTTTGTACCTGCCGGAATCACTTTTTCCATCTGGGGGCCCATTTACATCCTGATTACGATGTTCATTATATTCCAGGCGCGCGACCTTTTTTCAAAAGAAAAGAAGGATATGCCTTTTCTGTCCGGCATCAACTGGCTTTTGATAATCAATTTTATAGCGAATGCCTGCTGGATCATCTCCTGGCACTATCTGCAGACAGCGCTTTCGGTGTGTTTCATGATCATCATTCTTGGAACACTGATTGCCGCATACCAGAGGCTGGGCATTGGCACTTCAAAAGCACCCATGTCAGAAACAATCTGTGTCCGCATTCCTGTAAGCGTTTACCTTGGCTGGATCTGCGTTGCCACAATCGCAAACATCACCGCATTTCTTGTGACAATCGGCTGGGACACTGCAGGCCTCGGAGAGGTTTTCTGGACCGTGGCCCTCATAATTGTCGCAGCCTGTATTGCCCTGGCAGCCCTTGTTTTGCGCAAGGACATGGCTTTGGGCCTTGTTGTAATCTGGGCTCTTGCAGGCATTTTCATAAAGCGCACATCACCAGGAATGCCTGCCGTTCCAGAAGTCTCATTTACAGCCCTGATAAGCTTGCTTGTTGTTGGCGCTGGCATGGTTTTCACACTGATCCGCATTCTGTCTGGCCGCAGACAAAAATCCGCATGACGAGGAGATTTGACATGAATAGTTTCAGATTGGTCGCACTGGCAATAATTGTAATACTTGTATTTTCCGCAGCCTGTGTTTCCGAACCTGGCGCGTCCGGCAGCGCCATGGTTCCAAAGCCCAACTATGTCCATGGTTACATAAATTCCAAAGGTGAAGTTGTTGTGCCCATGACATTAGACCGCGCTGATGATTTTTCAGAGGGGCTTGCATTTGTAATGGAAAACAACAAAGGCCGCTACCTCAACTTTAATGGCGGAACAGCCTTTCAGGCACCCTATGCGGATGCGGGTAAATTCCAGCAGGGGCTGGCTGGAGTATTGGACCAGCAAAAAGGCTGGGGATTCATTGACCGCCAGGGAACAGTGGTCATAGGCTGCAGGTTTACGGCTGTTACCGGGTTTGACCACAACATTGCAGGCGCCAGTTCTGGCGGCAAGTGGGGCTTTATAGACAATTTCGGGCTCTTCATGATCCAGCCTTCGTTTGACATGGCGAGGGAGTTTCGCGACGGCCTTGCGCCTGTGGCAAAGAGGACCGGCTGGGACAACAGTCAGCCGGTATATTCCTGGGGATATGTGGACGCGAAAGGCAACATGGCCATACCATTCCAGTTTGACGACGCACATTCTTTCTCAGGGGGCCTCGCCCTGGTCGGCAAGCGCGTACACGCCTACAAATACAATCATGGATACATAAACTCAAACGGCACGCTTGCCATTCCATACCAGTTCATGTTTGCCCGCGATTTTACCGGCAGTTCACAGGCCACAGTCAGCGCGGCAGTTGGAAATGGGGAAAAATGGGGGGTCGTTGACTCTTCGGGTAAGCTCATCATTGCGTTTTCCTTTGCACAGGAAGTTGATTTATCCCGAAGCCTGAACCTCTTCTACAAAGATGGCCTCTTTGGCTATATGGACAGGGACGGGAAAACAGTAATTCCAGCCCAGTATGATGATGCCCACCAGTTTTCCGAGGGAATGGCGGTAGTGGGCAAAAAGGTACAATAGGAAAACACATACACTGTAGATATGCGCGCATTTTTTTCAACCATCGTTATTCTGCTCTGCATGCAACTGCCTGTCTTTTCAGATCCCAAATCTGATTACTACACAGCCTTTACAGCGGCCTCAAACGCCAAAGACTGGTCACTCGCGGAGAAAACCGCGCGTGCGGCGATCACCGCCTTTCCCGACGAAACCGGATTCGCATTAAATCTTGCCTGGAGCCTCCGCAGCCTGAAGCGCTTTGACGAGGCACTCGCAATACTCCGCCCCCTGGCTGCCAGACTCACCACGGACAAAAATGTCGTTGACAACCTTGTGTGGGCCCTTCTTGAAGCGGGCTGGGATTCTTACAATACAAAAGAGCTCCCCAAAGCGTTTGCCGTGTTTTCCGAAGCCTACAAATTGAGGCCGGAGGACGAGTGGGTACTCAACGCGTACGGTATCAGCCTGCGTGACACTGGAGAATTGTCGCGCAGCCGCGAAATTCTGGAAAAGGGATTTCGTCTGTATCCCAAAAACGAATACATCAAACCCAATCTCTTGTGGACCTGCATCCTGCAGGCAAACAGCAGCCGTGACCGCGCGCGCGATCTGGAAAAAGCAAACCCGGCTGATCAAAGAGTCGCATCGCTCAGGCGCGAGGCAGTGCAGATGTATCTTCGAGCCGGAGAACTTGACCCCAAGAATGAAAGCTACCTGTTGAATTACGGCGGATATTTGCTCGAGCAGGCTAAAAACCCGGAAGCACGCATTCTGTTTGAACAGGGTGAAAAACTTTATCCTGACAAAACCTGGTGGGCTGACAACATACAGTACTCCATGCAGGAGGAGACAAGAAAACTGGCGAAGGATAAAAAGTACACGGAAGCGTTTGCACTGCTTGAAAAGGCCATCACACGTTTTTCCAACGAGGCATGGTTTCAAACGGACAAGATTGACTGGTATTTTCAGATCACGGATTATGCGCGCAGCGCGCGTGCACTGGGACTTTTTGCCGCGAACAAGCACCTGCAAGAGTACAGGAAGCCTTTGACATGCAGCAAAGAGGAACTCGTCCTGTTCCGCTCGCAGCGGCTCGTCTGGAAGTTCGCGGAAATACGCGACTGGTCATCCGGCTTTGCCATGCTGGACGCTCTTGAAACCGCAATGGGACAGATGTATTTCATTCATGAACAACGAGGCATTCTCTATTTCCAGAAGGGCGAAACAGAAAAGGGAATTAATCTTGCGTACAAGGCCTATGACCTGTACATATCCTCACATCCCGAAGCGAAAAAGACAATCACCCTCCCCCTGCCCATAGCCGGACCTGTAAATGTAGCAGGCAACAGCCGGCGTGACGCAATCACACACGCGGGCCTGAACCAGTACTGCTATGACTTCATGGGATCTGACCCGGCGGGCAATCTCCTCAAACCCGGTATTGTTTTCCCCGGAAATCACAATTCAGATTATTACGGTTTCGGGATGAACATTTATTCGCCGGTTGACGGGGTCGTGGAGGACGTTGTTGATTCGTATGCGGACATATCCCCGCGCGTTAATCCGGTGCTTGGTGACGGGAATTCAATCTTCATCAAGGATGCCGCAGGTTACCATTATCTCTTTGCGCATATCAGGCAGGGATCATCCCTGGTAATAAAAGGCCAGCAGGTGCGGCGCGGGGACAGGATTGCAGAAATGGGAAACACGGGCTACACAGCTATCCCTCATTTTCACTTTGGCGTGTACACAGCCGATTGGCTGGTGAGCATTGAAGTCAAATTCGAGGGATACACGCTTTTGACCCAGGAAGGCCGGAAAGAGGAACGGATCACTGTTTCCTCACCCCGCACCGGAGACGTGATCCGGCGCTGAAGTTTTTATTTGCGAAAACCATGCGCATGTGTTAGAGTTTGGGAAGCGGAAACCGAAAACAGCAAGCAGCAACCTGGAACCATACGGCAACCGCCAGATATTTTCAAGTAAAGGAATTGCCTGCCATGAAAAAACTCTTTTATATCTGCATGATACTTCTCTGCGGATTGTCCGCATTTGCACAGGAAACTGCAGCCGCAGCCTCTTCTGTAACTGCTGAAGCACAAAAGGACGCAGAGTTCTTGACTTTTGACCTCAACATCGCTCCAAACACCACAGGCGCTCTGGAGGGCAAGGCTGCATTGGGGCTGCTTTGGTCGCCATGGGTCTGTTCAGGTGTGACATTTTCCGTCTCAAGCTTCACGACAGTATATGACAATGAAACCGGCGGCGGCTCCACAACATCGGTTGAAAGCACCAAAAATCTGGATGTAGATGTATTAAGAACAAATCCTGATTTTCTTAAATGGTATTTTGCGGGGGATGACTTTTACATAGCCGCGAACGCGCGCATATTTCTGAATATCAAATGGATAAACCAGGAAAAATACGGTTATTTTGATACTCCGACCTTCGTCATGTACTACACACAGGAAGATCTCTTCAATCTCTATCCGTTTGGCGGAGCAGACCTGGAGGTAAAGCTCGGACCTGTCCTTTTTACCGGATATTTTATCCAGTCTGTCATGGTCCTGTACACAACAATAGAAGGAAAGTATTACGATACTGCCTTACTGGACACACCAACAAAATACTCTCTTGAAGACGAGGGTTTTGAAACCCGCGCTGGCGGCACTGCGACATTTTTTCCCATTCCGGAAATTACCATCAAATACGGTTTTGATTTTGTCAGCCACATCGGTTACACATACGGGTATTCCGGCGGTGCAGTGAGCAAGGTTGTCTATACCGGAATTGAGATGAAGCACACACTCACTGCCAGCGTCAACATAAATGGATATGAGCCGCTGATAGGGGCAAGCTGCACTACCTATTCTTTTGAGCCGCTTAAGTCCATCTACTCGGCTTTATCATACTCAACAGACCGCTGGGGCTTTATCTTTGGCGTGAAGTACAAGTAAGACAGAATCTCATGCCAGTTCCTGCGGCAAATCCATTATTGTGCGTGCCCGCAAACAGGTATATATTGATAATAATGCAGCTCATTATGAAGCTTGGGAAACTAATTTTTATCCCTGTGTTTTTTTTCATTATGATTATCGCCGCAAACGCCCAGATTATCCAGTTCGGCGGGTCGGCATCGTGCAGAACCTTTGGCCCTGGCTCTCCTTTGGGGATCTACACAGCGGAATGCTCAATCTCCTTTGCCAATAACTTCAACCTGTTTGGAGGAGACAGCGATTTCAATATTTTTACAGTCAATGCCGGGGCCCAGTTTAATCCATCGATTTCGGGAGACACCCGGTTTTTCACAGAACTGGTCTACTGGAAATACATCTGCCTCGGGGCGGGATTCACCGCAGGCCCCCAGGGCGGTTCCTTTCACCTTATGATAGGAGAAATGATTCCATTCGGCCTTGTCAACACAGGCGTCTGTTTTTTGCCGCCAGTTGTTGTTTTCTATCTGCGTCCCACCTGGGAAAATGCCAGCGAGTTTTATCTGGATCTCGGCATCAAGCTCAAATTCACGATCCCGGTCAACCTTGCTGATCTGTAGATTTCCTCTGCCACATTGGATTCTCCGGTGTAATTTCTTTGCAGATCAGCTGTACAATTCCTATAATTGAATTGAGCCGTCAAGCACAGGCCCGGGGGAGGATTTGATGAAAAAAGCAATACTGCGCATTGCAATTGTTGTCACGATTTGTTTTCTTCCACCAGCCAGTTCCTTTGCAGTTCCGCCGTGGCAGACTCCAAACGCCCCTGCGGTTTTCACCTTGATTTCATCTTCACCCAGCGGGACGATCGCGGTCAAGATTGTTCCGCCGCACAATCCCCGCTATAGCGAAGGTGCACCTGTCATGGTGGAGGTTCCCGAGTTTTTCTATCCGAAAGACGAGTTCCGCCAGTACGCCGAGGCTGACAGCATCGGCTTCATGTATGTCACGTTCATGTGGCCGGGCAAGAAAGATACTCCAACAGGACGGGCGAGCCAGGGAACCTATGATTTCGGCGGACCCGCATGCATCGCAGCGCTCAGGGACGTAATCCGGTTTGCAACCGGTGAAATAAAAAACACGGACGGCAAATACATCCGCGAGATTGTCCCGGTCGTTCCCCTGACCGACAATGTCGGGCTTTATGCATTTTCGCATCCTGGCATTGCGGCCGTGAACGTGCTTGCCAATCATGGTAAAGAGATAACTGGACTCAAGTATTTCATAGGCAGGGAAAATCCAACCTCGGATGTGCTTCTTTCAGTGGAGACCGGGTACTGGGGTGGCAAAAATGCCGGGGAGGAACCGAAAATAAATCCTCTGTACAAGTACCCGGGATGCTACCAGCCCTCCTCCATCACACTTGACTACAGCACAATCAAATGGCTCGTTGACCGCGCTCATCCTGCGGGCTGTCCCGCGTTCGGGGATCTCTATGTCTCGGATAAAAACGTGCCCATCATGTGGAACAAGCGCTACTATTCCATTGCCCTTACAAAGGCGCTCGTCGCGAACAAGGCACTCACAGCCTCTTCATGGCCG
>RPPD01000022.1 GCA_003818675.1 Spirochaetaceae bacterium | reverse complement strand
TGGCGGCCGAATCTGAAAAGAACCCCGCGCTGGTATTCAGTGACAATCCGGATCATGCTCGGAAGCAGTATCACGGGAATTAGAAGGAGAATGTAAGCCGCGTAATCTTCCACAATGGCCAATGAAACATCAAGTATGATCCATGCACCGCCTATGACAAGCAGAAAAATGAAAATTGTCATGGATTTTTTGGACATGGCCAGGAATATCCAGAGAACCCAAAAAACAGATGCAACAATGGCAAGGACAAGCGCTATGTTCATAAATACTCCTTTTGATTCTAATATAGCTGAAAAGCCGTTGATTTCCAATAGCCAATACCTGTAATCCGGAAAAACAGACAGGATTGACAGGATGGATCAACAGGATAATGATTCCGGCATTTAACATATGATTTCATCATCTTGTCGATCATGTTAATCCTGTCCATTTTTCTTCATATTCATCCGTGTCCATCTGCGTGCGTCTGTGGTTGATACTTCTTGCCTTCAATAAATCTCTGGTCTGCGGTGTTTCAAGAGCGGTAGCCTTGCCCGGGTTGTTGAAAGTACATCTGCATCAAGCTTCGCGTAAAGTATGGTCTGGCCTGTGCCTGCCTCGGTGAGGATTCTTCCCCATGGATTTACTACAAGCGAGTGGCCATATGCGAGATAGCCCGCCTTGTTGTTTCTGGCAGGTGATGCCGCGGCGAGAAAAACCTGGTTTTCGATTGCCCTGGCACGCAGGATCGTATGCCAGTGGGCAGGACCGGTGACAGTATTGAAGGCCGCGGGCACGAGGATGATTTCAGCGTTCGCAAGAGCGAGCTTGCGGGAAATCTCAGGAAAGCGTATGTCGTAGCAGACCAGCATCCCGATGCTGCCCAGGTCGGTTTTGATTGTGCGGGCCTGCGAACCTGCTGTAAAGACTTTGGACTCTTCGCTCACAAGATTGGGCAATCGCACATCAAAAAGATGGCACTTGTCATGTGTAAGCAGAACAGACCCATCAGGCCCAAGCAAAAATGCCCTGTTATAAATTTTATTGTTTTCCTGGACAGGGAAGGAGCCTGTGCAGAGAAATATTCTGTTTTCCTTAGCTGTTTGTGAAAGCCTTTTGAGTGTGGAACCGTCAGAATCAACAACTATGGCCAGTTTTGAAAGCTCATAAGGGTATAAAAAAATCTCCGGGAGCATGACCAGACTCGCGCCCTTGCCCGCGGCTTTTTTTACAAGATCAAGCGCATTTATAATATTCTTTTCCTTGTCATGGATCGTCCTGTTCTGGATGACCGCGATGGTAAAATCCCTCAAAGCTTTAGACCTCCACTATGGTGATATACCAGTATAAGGGCAGTATACAACGGTTTTTCCCGAAAATAAACAAAAAAATGCCATATTTCCCCTCTATGATAGCCTGCAGGGAAAGCCGAAAATATGAATATGCGAACGCGATCTGCAAACTACATTGCAATAGTCAATCAGGATATCTGGCCGAGGAAAAAGAAAAGATCGCAATGTAAAGTCTGGTTGCAGCAAAAGAATAATCCGCTAAAGGCTGACAACAAGATCATCCGGGAACACAAGGGGCCGTCTGCGAATCCCGCCCGTCTCGTGATTTTGATCCTGTTCATGGGCACAGGAATGTTTGTTGCAGGCGGCATGTTCTTTGCCTCCAATGCAGTTCCGGAACAAAATCCTTTCGCCGCGCTTCCCAGAGAAGAACGACTGGCGCTTTATAGCGACCTGAAATATGCTTTTCTTTTCAACAGAACCTCCATGGTGCAGAAGTACAGGGATGCAGGGACAGCAGCAGAAAAGAACCGCATACTTGATTCTGCCGGTACATATCTGCTTTCGAGCATGACGGGAAAACTGATCCCTCACTGGTATGGCACTTCATGGGATTTTAATGGCACGAGTGAAATCCCGGGAAGCGGCCAGATAGCCTGCGGGTATTTTGTTACAACCGTGCTCCGCGACGCAGGATTTTCACTTGAGAGAATCAGGCTTTCGCAGGAGCCTTCAGAAACAATAATCAGGGAACTTGTTGGCAGTGCATACGTAAAACGATACAGTAACATGGATGCCAGAACCTTTTTTATGCGCATGAGACAGGAGGGCCCGGGGCTTTATGTCGTTGGGCTGGACAACCACATCGGTTTTCTCCTGGTGGAAGATAAAAAAATGTATTTCATCCATTCAAGCTATTTTCAGCGCAGGGGTGTGGTGAAGGAAGAGGCAGAGTCTTCTTACGCACTCGTGAAATCAGGTTATCGTGTTGTGGGAAACCTGCTAGGAGATCCCGGCGTGATCAAAAAATGGCTTCAGAATGAAAAGATGGGAAAATGAAACAATGAAAAAGATAATAGCAGGCATGGCCGCGGTGTTCGCAGCCCTTGGCCTCATATTGGCAGTGGTTCTGATGCCGGCGAACTCGCAGGAACCGTCGCAGAATGAAACAGAATTGACTGCAGGCATGGTCAACCAAATACCTGCGCCTGCGAGCTGCGTCAGGTTGACATATTCCGAAGGCTCGTTCATGTCGTGGCTTGGATCCCTTGGCCTCAAGAAGAACGGATCGATTCGTATTTTTGATGGAAGCACGGTTCGGTCCGGGGCATACCATGTCTGGGCGGTGGTGGACATGCCCCTTCTTTTCCAGGACGATCTTGAGCAGTGCGCAGACTATTGCATGCGATTCTGGGCGGAATACAACAAGGCGTCCTTTGGAGAACAGGGAGAGTTTTTTCTCTATGATTATAATGGCAGAAAAAAGTATTTCCGGAATTCCGGCCTTTCATTTGTGAAATTCCTGCGAAATTCAATGTCCTGTTCCAATTCATTTTCAATACTGAAAGGCGGGATTCCTGTTTCTGACGCTGATGCGCGGCCCGGCGACATGTTCGTGCAGAACGAAACAGGCGGAATCGGGCATGTATCCATGATTATGGACGCTTGCAGGGAAGAATCCGGCAGGATTTATTTTCTCGTGGGTTTTAGTTTCATGCCTGCGCAGGAGTTCCATATAGAAAAGGCGCCTCCAGAGTATGGCAGGGATGGCTGGTTTGATTTGGAAGGATACAGGAACTATCTGGCCGCATTTTATAATTACGGTACGCCTCATTTACGCAGATTCTGATGCACTGTCTTGACCCATGCGGGAAAAACCGATATATTCACATGATTCCTCGGGATGTTGCCTAGTGGCTAAGGCGCCTGCTTTGGGAGCAGGAAATCGGAGGTTCAAGTCCTCTCATCCCGATCTTGCATTATCGCGTTCATAGCTCAGGTGGATAGAGCAACAGCCTTCTAAGCTGTGGGTCGGAGGTTCGAGTCCTCCTGGACGCACTATTCTTCAATACCCCATTGTCTTTCTTTTGCCAGTAAATATCCGAGAAGCAGTGGTTTTGTCGGGTCTGAAATATCCATGAGTATGATCCCGCTGGTTGTCGTCAATATCACCTGGTTCCCGTTCTTGATGCAGTCATAGCATTCAAAATCATGAAAGCGTGAACGTATGTCAGCGCCAATTGATTGTGTGTCAATAACGCGTCCAATGTAAAGATATCCTCCATGCGAAAAGAGTGTGTCGATATCGAGAAACCGGGAATTCGTGGCCGGTGCGGGAACCTGCATCGCTGCGGCAGCGTCAATGGAGACAAGGTTCACAAAACTGTCAGCGTAAAGGGAGTTGTCCTTCAAATGGAGGTCGAGGTTTCCCGGAATATTCAGAAAAGCAAGGTCCCGGAAAGCAATATCTTGCCCGGACTTTCCATTTCTCGGGGCGTCAGGACCCTGAATAAAGCACGTTGTGGATGTCATCGTCATGAATTCCGGATGGGGCGATTCTACCAGCGGATAAGGCGCAAGCGTTTGACCCTCGCTTTCACAGCCTGAAATCATCAGGCAGAGCATAAATACCGGGATCAGCCGCGGCCAGATCATCTCACCGGATTCGGCGGCTGTGCGGCAGACCATTTCCAGAATTGACACGCTCAGGATCAAAGTTGATGCCTTAAGCGGGGAAATTACAAGGTCTCTTGACGCTTCGGCCGCAAGAATCGTGGAACTCGAGAACCAGGCAAACAGTCTTGAAAAGCAACAGTAACCTACAGGCCCTCTATCCAGATATCTCCGTTTTTGCGGTCGAGCCGGATTACGAACTTGAACTCTTCCTCGTTTTTCTTATTGGTATAATATGTGTGTACTCCGCTGAATGATGCACTTGCAATGCTTCCGCTCTCCTTTGTCTCAACCAGTTTGATTGTTGCGCCAATGTGCCAGTAGGTTTCTATGATCTGCGATTCAAGCAGAAAGGCAAAAACATTCCAGGGTTCCTGCAAAAGTCGCGATTCTGTGATGCGGCCAATTACCAACTTTTCACCGGATCTGGCACGGGTTGCGTCAGCGCGGGTGAGTGAAGAAAATAAATTCTGGTTTATGACTACGCGACGCGCTTGTCTGTCTATGGCGAGGAATGGCAAACCATCAAGTGTATAATCCGAAAGATGGGGCAGACGCTCCATTGTGTCTGTAATGGCTGTTGCGGATATTGATTTTCCAGCCTGTTCCTCTGCGGCACTTGCAGTGTAGCCCTGCCATGGGCTTTGTTCACGCCCTGTTGTGAATTGTTGTTTCATTTGTTTGTCCTTGATTGGATTGTCAACGGGTTCGCCCGCGCATGCTGTTACAGCAAAAAGAAATCCTGCTGCAAGCCATAATATATTATGAAAAGATTTTATCATTTCTAATGTCAATCCTCCTCTGTCACTGTCTGACCATTTTTGAAGGTCGGTTTATATGCGTATTTATTTATTCCCATGACTTATATTGTCCATGGCCTTCCTGAGCATGGTGAAACTATCACTATTCTGCTTGCCGGCAATATCCAGTGTCTGCGCTTCCTGTGAAAACGATTGCAGCGCTTCCCTGAGCCTGGTAAAGACTTCAATTGTTTTTGACAGTTCGCGGCTGTGTTTTTCCGCAAGCTGCCTCTCGTCTGTAATCCCCTTTTCCATGATAACCATGGCTGAGTTTACTTCCTGGTTGTTGCGATGAAGGCTTTCAACTGAAACATCAATGGTTTTTGTACCTGCGGCGAGTTCCTTGAGACCTGAAACAAGCTCGCTCATGCCCTGGTCAACATTTGCCACATTTCCGGAAATCCTGGTAAAGACTTCCGCAATTGAATCACCTGCCTTTACCGCCTCTTCAATTTGCTCGGTTGTCTGGTTGAGGGATTGTTTAATCAACTTGGAGTTTTTATTTGCCTCCTCCGCGAGCGCCCGTATTTCACCAGCCACAATGGCAAAGCCCTTTCCAGCTTCACCGGCGTGGGCCGCTTCTATTGCGGCATTCATGGCAAGAAGAGTCGTGCGTGAGGCAACTTTGGCAATAACACCTGTCACCTCAAGAATGTTCTGGGAACTGGTTTCTGCCGCCCTTATGGCCGCCACATTTTTTTCAATTGTTTTAAGCCCGTCTTTTGATGAGGAGTACAGCTCGTTTAACAGTTCCTGCTTGGATCCAGCTGTCAGTGATAGTGATGCGAGTTGGGCGCCAAATTGCTCAAGAACAGCTGATGTCTCATTGATTGCGACAGTCTGTTCATCCATTTCAGTCAGAACTCCCTTTTTTGCCTCATGCAGAGTGTTGTTTATATCAGTAAGATTCTGGACCTCAGCTCCGAAATTATTGATGCTTTTATAAAGCTCTTCCGCATAACCTGATATGTCATGAGTCAGGCCTATCTGTGATCCTGCAAGACTCGCAAGTCGTGTTCCCATGTCCAGGGTATGGCTTGTGGAACTGACCAGTGACGTGATCGAATCAAGGTGTGTTTTTGATTCATGCACCTTAAGTTCTATTGTTTTAAGGCTTCTCTCCTGTACCATAAACAGCTGGTAGGCAAAGACACTTGAAAAAATCATCATCATAAAAGCCACAATAAACTCTGCGGTTCCACCTTCGGTATGGACTGCAATTGCGGGCAATATGCGCATGAAAAATATAAGCGGATTGCATAGGCAGCCGGCTATCGTGACAATTATAACCTGAATGCGATGATAAGACAAAAGTGCTGATGTAATGAATACCGGTATCATGTATGTACAGAAGATAAAAATATCCCTTTCTGATTTTATTTCCCTCATCATGAAAAGGACCATGGCGCTTGTAAAAAAAAGGAAAAGAGAGAAGACACTGATGCCGCGGTAGTGGCCTTTGATAATGAGAAACATGCTTGCCGCTACAAGAATGGCTATTACGATTTCAGCTGTACCCAGGGCTATGCCACCGCTTGAAAGGCGGGTGACACCCAAAAGAGTAAATCCCACTGTGAGAATGGCATTCAGTACAAAAAGAGATACGGATTTTTCTTGTATGATGATGTTTTGATTCAGGTATTTTTCCCGCACGCGTTGGAATATTTTCACACTATCTCTCCTCCATAATACCTTTGGACAAGATAAGTATATGACATGCCCTGTTCATTTTCAATAAATCGTACAATTTAAAAAATGTTGACCCTGAACAGGTTTTCAGGGTAGTCTTTCTGACAGGATGGCTGCAGGAAAAAAGCATAGCGAACATTTTCACGTCAGGCCTTCAGAGGTGGATTTCAGGGGATGGCTCTCGGTTGGCTGCCTCGCCGGATACTTGCAGGATACAGCCGGCGTACACGCAAATCTGCTGGGTTTTGGCGTGGGAGACCTGTTGCGCAAGAACATGACATGGATGCTCTCCCGTTTCAGGCTCGAGATCCTGCGCAGGACTGACTGCGGTGAGGACATCACGGTAACAACCTGGCCTTCTGGAAGTGAAAAGCTTTTTACGTACAGGGAATTCAGCGTAACAGACAGGCAGGACCGACTTGTCGCAAAATCGTCCACAGCATGGCTTACCATTGAAATAAAACCGGAGAACCAGGCAAAAAAGATCCTTCGTCCGCAGAAAGAACTGGAGCCATTTTATCTGTCAGAAAGGGACAGATAGACATTAACCATCATGCCAACAATCTGGCATATGTGGAATGGATCACAGAATCAATACCGGAAGAAGTATATTTCAATCATGACTGTACACTGATAGAAATAAATTATAATTCGGAAATGCTTTCAGGCGAGCGCGGCAAATCGCTTGCATCTTTTACAAATGGAAGCAACACAGAGTTCCTGCACAAGATTGTGCGTGATGGCCCGGATGATGAAATATGCAGGGCGCGGACCCTGTGGGGGACGCTGAATACCCCTATTTCGTAAACACAGTCTCCACGCCATCCCAGTCAGAGTCGATGACCTTGTGCTTGTATTCCTCGCATCGGTTAAAGAAAAGCCTGGCTGCCTTGTCTGCATTGTTTTTTTCAAGTATCTGTTTGAATAAACTGCTCGCTTCCTTGAAGTCTTTCCTGAAGTACTGCTGCATGGCCTTTTCAAAATCATCCTTGGTGGCCTGTTTTTTCTTTCCTTCCTCGCTGTCATCAAAGATTTCGTAGATTGGAACCGTGGAGCGCTTGCCCTTGACCTGCACCAGACCAAGGAACCGGTAGAAGTACTGGCTTGGATCCTGCAGTGCGTAGAAAATTGATGCGCTTATGATGATGGATCCTCCATAGAGCTTGGTCAGACCCTCGAGCCTGGAGGCAGTATTGACCGCGTCTGATATGACTGTTCCGTCAAGCCTTCGGTGGTCTCCGATTGTACCCAGCATCATCGGCCCGGAATGTATTCCTATTCCTATGGTAACGGGTTCATAGCCTATCTTGGCCCGGAATGCATTGTAGATATCGATTGATTTTTTTATATCCAGCGCAGCCTTGAGAGCGTCCTAGCCGTCCTCAGGGAAAAGCACCATAACCTCGTCACCGATATACTTGTCAATAAACCCGCGGTTGTGTCTTATTATTGGAGTGATCTTTTCATAGTAGGAATTGAGAAATGTGAAGGTTTCCTTTGGGGACATCTTTTCGGAAAAACTCATGAATGCCCGGATATCGCAGAAGAGGATGGTCATTTCCTTCTGGATCTGGTCTCCAGGGGACACTTCCGCTATTGACCCCTTGCCAAGAAGTTCCAGAAAACGCTCAGGTATAAAACGGTTGTATGCGGCCTCAAGCTTTGCGAGGTCCGCGTGTGTTTTGATCCGCATGACAAGCTCGGATTTTATCAGTGGTTTTTCAATGAAATCATTGGCACCCGCTTCTATGCTTCGCACAAGCTCTGAGTCTGTCTTGTGCTTTGCCATAATAATCACAGGCAGTTCCTGCCTTGATTTTCTTTTTCGTATGCGTGAGCAGAGTTCAAATCCCGCGTGTTCATCCTTTGCACCCGCAAGATCCACAAGCGCCAGATCAAACTCGCTTGAGGCTATCTGGGCAATCGCCTCATCATCGGATCTCGCCTCTGAAATTGCAAAGGTTTCTGATGCGCCAGGGGCTTTGGCGTGCGCTGTTGTTTCTTTGTTTTTGCCTGCATGACCTGTTTCAAGGAGCTCCATGACGTGTTTGCGTTCATGCGCATGCTCGGATGCCAAAAGGATCCGTATTGTTACAGCAGGAGCCCTGGGATGGACACGAACATGGCGTTTGTCCGCCTTTGTGAGGGGGGTTTGTTCAGAAACACCCTCCATGAGTTCCTCTTCATCTACGCGCTCTGGTTTTTCCGCGTCATCCATTGTGGCAAGCGGAAGCGAGAAAGTGAAAGTGGATCCTTTACCAGGAGTAGAATTGACCGATATTTCCCCGCCGTGCAGTTCAACGAGGTATTTGGTAATGGGAAGGCCAAGTCCTTTTCCGCCCATCTGTGAGTCTATTTTTGGATTTACCTGGCCAAAGGATTCAAAAATGATATCAAGCTTTTCGTCTGGTATCCCGCGGCCCGTATCCTCTACGGCAAAAAATCCCTGATTCTGCATTTTGAATGCTGTGACTGTGATGGTGCCAGAGTCTGTAAACTTGATGGCATTGTCTATCAGGTTGTTCAGAATCTGCTGGATTCTGCGCTCATCCCCAAAGACAGGAGGAAAAGACTCAGGGATTTTATTTTCCAGTTCTATCTCCTTGTCGCGCAGCAGCGGGCGGGAGAAAAGAAAAACCATGTGGCAAATCTGGTGCATATCAGCATGCCGTTTTTCCAGGACAAGCTCTTTGTGCTTGATCTGGGAAAAATCCAGTATGTCATGAACGAGGTTTGAAAGCCTGCGTCCTGATGACACTATGAATGAGAGCTTTCTCGCTTGCTCCTCGTTGACCCTTCCCGCTGTTCCCTCCAGGATGGATTCCGCGGACCCTATCATTGTGCTTATCGGGGAAACGAGTTCATTTGAAGTATTGGCCAAAAAGGCGTCCTTGAGCTTGTCCAGGGTTATGAGTTTTCGGGAAAGAGTGTCTACGGAACGAAATGCTCTTGTAAAAGAGAATGAAAGTATGAAAGCCTGTGAAAACAGGAAAAGAAAAATACCCGTAGGTATAAGGTATGCGCTGTTGATGATACGGTTGTAGTGGAGTATGTCATTTATGACCGCTGCAAAGAAAATGAGAAACCCTGCGAGGAAAAAGACTGCCCCTTCCTTTTTTAGCCAGATTGCGTGTACGAGCGCTGTGATGAATCCCAATCCCAGAGTTGCCACTGTCAGGTGATAGAAAGTGAGAACAGTATTGGAGATTGAGATGGGCAGGACAAATATAGATGCGGCAAACAGTGCGCTTATGATAATGCCGGGATAATGGAAAAAACGGTACCATCGTATATTGTACTGACGGTAGAAAAATGAGGAAAAACAAATTGTGATAAGCGGGACTGTGAGAAACTCAATCTGAAGCAGCATTTGCGGATTCATTTGTGCAAACAGGTGCGAAGCCAGGCGTTCTCCCATGAGCGCAACGCGAAAAACCACGACTATGCACAAAAGGCTGAAATATAGAAGGTTAAGTTCCTTGAGGCGAAGCAGAAACAAGACAAGATGGTATATTGCAAAGATGAAAAGTCCTCCAATAAGGAAGGCGTCAAAAGCAACGGAATATCCGCGCAGACGCGCGATTTCACTTTCAGTCCCGGTTGTTATCCATGCAATGCCAGCGTCCCTGTTTGTGAAGTTGGAAACATGGATAGTAAGGTGCAGAATATCAGCTTTGGGGGTGAATTAGACAGTGCGTGTGGCAAATGCCGGTTTGTGGGCCATTTCATCAGTACCTGCAGTTCCGTTTGAAAGAACAAGCTCGGTGTCTGCGTATAGATTGTAGGCGGAAAAAACATCCCTGACATATATACCCATTGTTTTCCCGACCTGTACGGGAATTGCAGCGTGGTACGTGGCAAATCCAAAGGATGGATTGCGTTTTCCATCTGGTCCAGGATCAGTCCAGAGGGAGGGAAGTCTGATGTGGCCAGGCGGGACAGGTGCGCTGTTGTCAACAAAAAGAGCTGGTTCGACCATCTGGTCCCAGTAGAAATCCCACGAAGCATCCTGCAGGGATGGTGATGTCATTCCGGCAGGGGATTGTGTGCATGAAAGTATTATTGATAGAAGCAAAACTGTTAGAATATACAAATTTGCCTTCATAAGAGTTAAGCTTAATATAACATCCTGTCCGCAGCAAGTTTTTTTTGTCCAATTTCACAGCTGTACATGGTTAAAAAATGACTTGCATGCCCTTGATTAAACGGAAATAGTTTGTAAAATAGGAAGTTAAGCGGGTATTGCATTGCGGCTGCCGCTTGTTTAGGAGGTGGGGTATCAAAACTATCAAGCGTTCTAAGGACAGCCTAATGAGTGCCTTGAGGACAATCCAGATATTTGAAGCCCTGTCTGAGGACGAAGTGCAGGGGCTTTTGGGCGAATGCGAGTTCGTCAAGTATGAAAAAGGTGAGACAATAATAGAACAAAACGAGACATCTACATTCCTCTGCGGGATTCTTTCCGGAGAAGTGGATGTCTTTTCCTCGGGAGAGGGAGACAAGGACATACGCATAGGTGGAGTGGGACAGGGTGACATCGTGGGGGAGGCCTCCATTTTCATGGAGATGCAGCGGATCGCGGATGTAAAGGCAAAGGGCGAGGTCGAGATCGTGCGCATCAGCCGTGAAAAGCTTATTCACTTTGTGAACTCCCTGCCCAAGGCAGGAGTCAAGATATTTGCTTTTATCATTTTCAGTCTTTTGCACAAGCTGTCAAGCGTCAACCGTGAACTGGTATTTGAGAAGGAATCCACTGTAACCGCAGGAGACATAGAGCGTCTCAAGCAGTACTTTGCGCCAACGCTTGAGGACTATATGTCAGGACAATCGCAAACCACTTGAAAATACCCGGCCGGACTATGTTTTGATGCAAGTCTGGTGTTCGGCTGGAAAGCGAGGTGCCGGGGTGCCGGAAGAACCGTTTGCCTTCGAGCCTGATCATGAATCACTGGAACTTCTGGGTTTTCTCTCCCATGAACTGAAATCGCCGCTTGCTTCAATTGAATCCATTTTAAAGGTCATTTCTGACGGATTCGCCGGGGAACTGGATCCAAAAGCCATGCTTTTTGTAAACAAGGCCATTTTCAAGACCGGCGAGGCGCGTGAACTGATCTCGGAAATTCTCAACTTTCAGAAATACCAGGCAGGATTGCTGGAAAAATCAGAAATCGAGTACATGACTGTACTGAATTCACTCTACCGCAGGGCCCAATCCGGGGCTTCTGAAAAGGACATCACACTGGATTTCAGCTGTCCGCAGGACTTGCGTATTTTTATGCAGGGAGAGCAGGCGGGTATCTCCCGTGCCATCGGAAATATTTTAGACAATGCAATCAAGTATTCTCCGGAACACGGCCAGGTCAGGATGCTTATGCATGTTGATACTGACATGAAGCAGATGTCTCTTTCAATTGAAGATACGGGTCCTGGTATCGATCCAGTTGACCAGGAAAAGCTCTTCAGGCCTTTTTTCCGTTCGGCACTCCAGCG